>JAHFKH010000025.1 GCA_023245435.1 Candidatus Shapirobacteria bacterium
CCCTCACCGCCCCCCCCACCACAAAAATTTCAGCATCACCAAACTTCTTCATCAAATCAATAATTTTCTGTGGTAATTCCATCTATTTATATAAATCTAAAACAGATAACTTTATTATAATGTTTTGAACAAAGAATCCATATTTTGGAATACACTCTATCGCAGGACAAAGTGTAGGATTTTCACGCGTAGAATATTCTAAACAACAATGAGTTCGGAAATGTCCTGGAGTTAAATTCATCCATAAAATAAAAATAGCAAAAATACTTAATAATCCAAATAATATTGTTTTTAACAATTTCATACACTATTATAACCCCCGCTTGTCAAAGAGGGGGAAGGGGGAGATTGAAAATTATACTCTATCTGGTCTCGGTAGTGCTTCTTTAACCACCATATTTCGACCCCCTTGATCAGTGCCATCAAGTGCCAATGCTGCCGCCAAATCAGTATCATTTTTCATAGTTACAAATCCAAAACCTCGACTTCGATTGTTAAGTTTATCAATTACAATATTGACTTCAGTTACTTCACCAATTGCCGCAAACAATGCGCGAAGTTGATCATCTGTCATTGTGTAGGGTAAATTTCCTACGAAAAGCTTTTTTGCCATTTTTTTAGAAAAATTATTAATATCAACCCAGTATACTATAATCAATACACATGGTCAAAGAAATTAATTTATTATCTCAAAAAATAATTGACGACAAATTTAGTGTTGACGATATTATCAAACTAATATTAAAAAATCGTCACATAACTAATATCGATGAATTTTTAAAACCATCAATTCCTCAAATAAAATTAAATTTAAAACCTGCCTTAAAATTAATAAAAAATACAATTAATAAAAACCAAAACATTTTGATTTATGGTGATTATGATGTTGATGGAATTACTGCCACCGCTATTTTGTGGCAGGCCATCCATGCAAATTATCCCAATATTATCCCATTTATTCCTCATCGCGAAATTGATGGTTATGGTATTAAAGCTAAATCATTTTTCCGATTTCAAACTGAAAAAAATATTAAATTTGATTTATTAATTACTGTCGATAATGGCATAGTTGCCGGTAAAGAATTACAAAAAATAAAAGATAAACAAGATATAAATATTATTATTACTGACCATCATTTACCTAATGAAGATTTACAACTCGTAACTCGTAACTGTCAACCTATTCACTCCAGTTTGGTTTGTGGTTCGGCTATTTCTTATTTTTTAGCCAAAGAATTAAACAAAAATGTAAATCTTGGTTTGGCAGCTTTAGGAACAGTCGCCGATTGTTTGCCCCTAATTGGGGTAAATCGATCAATTGTGGTTCACGGTTTAAAACAGTTAAATCATAATCCCTCACCCGGAATTAAAAAATTAATCCAAATTTCTAGTATCCAGTTACCAGTTACCAGTTACCATTTGGGCTTTATTCTTGGCCCGCGCATCAATGCGGTTGGTCGACTGTCTGACCCGACCGATGCTCTCCGACTTTTATGTAGTCACAACGAAAATCAAGCTTCAAAATATGCCCAAGTTTTAAATAATTTTAATCAGGATCGACAAACCATCCAAAAAGAATCACTTGACATTGCCGATAAAAATATTGATTTAAAAAATAAAATAATTATTATTGATGGTGCTTACAATCCTGGTATTATTGGACTAATAGCTAGTCGTCTGACCGAAAAATATTATTTACCATCGATTGTTATCGCCGTTGATGGCGCTATTGCCAAAGGTTCTTGTCGTTCAATTCCTGAATTAAACATCATAAATGTTTTACGCGATTATTCTGATTTATTTATTGATTTGGGTGGTCACGCCGGTGCTGCTGGTTTTAGTATATTTACCAAAAATATTACCAAATTAAAAAAGTTAATAACTAAATCAGTCAATTTAAAGCTTGAAAAAATAAATTTACAACCACATTTAGATGTCGATGCTCAAATGCAATTGACTGCTGTTAATTTAAAAAACATAAAAGCTATTGAATCTTTGGCTCCATTTGGTATCGGTAACGAGCAGCCTTTATTTTTATTTAAAAATGTTATTGTTGAATCCATCCGCACCATCGGCCAAAACAACGATCATTTAAAAATAAAAACAAATAATATTGATTGTTTATTTTTTAAACAAGGTCATCTTATTAATAAAATAAAAACAGGGGATTCAATTGATCTCGTCGCTAGTCTTTCCTTAAACGAATGGAACCACACCCAATCCCCTCAGTTGATTGTGAAAGAAATCATAACAGTGTAAAATTCCTTCATATGTCACGCACACTAATCAATGATTGTTTAAACAAAATAGGTGAGAAAGTTATTCTAAATGGTTGGATTGCAAATATCCGAGATCACGGCCAAATTGCTTTTATTGATCTTCGCGATTGGTCGGGAAATGTCCAAATTGTTACTAATGAAAAAATTGAATATGGTAAAGAATGGGTAATGGAAATTGAGGGAATCGTCAAAAAACGTGACGACAAAGCAGTTAATTTAAAAGTACCTACCGGAACTATCGAAATTGAGGCAACCAAAATTACCGTCTTAAATAAATCCGAAACTCCACCATTTCCTATTGATTCCGATGGTACCGAATTAGAAGAAAATTTACGTCTTAAATATCGTTATTTAGATTTACGACGTCATCGATTGGCCGAAATTATTAAAAAGAAACATAAATATATTTTAGCCGTCCGCAACTGGATGGATCAAAATGGATTTACAGAAATAATTACCCCACTCTTAACTACTTCATCTCCCGAAGGCGCGCGTGATTTTTTGATACCTTCTCGAATACACAAAGGTAAATTTTTCGTTTTACCCCAAGCTCCACAACAATTTAAACAATTGTTAATGGTCAGTGGAGTTGATCGTTATTTTCAAATTGCCCCATGTGCTCGAGATGAAGACCCTCGAGCTGATCGCCATGCTGGTGTTTTTTATCAAATAGATATTGAAATTAGTTTTCCTACAATTGATATTATTTTTGATACTGCTGAAAAATTAATGAAAGACACTATTTCAACGATTGCTCCTCAAAAAAATATCGCTACTTTTCCTTTTCCTCGTATAACTTATACCGATGCTATGAATAAATATGGTTCCGACAAACCTGATATTCGATTTGGGCTTGAATTACAAGATGTGACAGATTTGTTAAAAAACAAAACCGATTTTAATGTTTTCAATAGTGCCGATGTTATTAAAACAATAATAGTTCCAAATGGTTCCGCGTTTTCCAAAACGCAAATAAATACTCTCGAATCAGCTTCCAAAGAAAAGGGCGCCAAAGGTTTGGCTTATGTCAAAGTTACTGATACTGGGTTTGATTCCGGCATTTCAAAATTTTTAGAACCACTAAAAAGTGAGCTAATAAAAAATTTAAAACTTAATGTTGGTGACCTTCTTGTTTTTGTTGCCGATGATTTAAAAGTGGCTAATAAATCACTTGGCTATGTTCGAAATTTATTAGGGACAATGCTTAATTTAAATGACCCCAATTTATTATCTTTTGCCTGGATTACCGGTTTTCCGTTTTACGAAATCAATGACCAAGGTAAATTAGATTTTGGGCACAATCCTTTTTCCATGCCCAAAGGGGGAGCAGCAGCACTAGATTCTCAAGATCCTTTATCTATCGAATCAATGCAATATGATTTGACTCTAAATGGTTTTGAATTGGCCTCTGGCTCGATTCGTAACCACGAGCCCGAAACCATGGTTAAGGCATTTGAAAAAGTAGGTTACGGTCGCGATGAGGTTATTAAAAAATTTGGTGGTATGTACAATGCTTTTCATTTTGGTGCCCCACCTCACGGTGGTTGGGCAATTGGTCTTGATCGTTTGTTAATGTTGTTGCTCGACGAACCAAATATTCGCGATATTTATGCTTTCCCCTTAAGTTCCAATGGTGTCGATGTTATGATGGGCGCTCCCGGTGTTGTTGATCAACAGCAACTTGATGATGTTGGACTTTCAATTGTCAATGAAAAAAACAAAAAACAAGAAAAATAAAATTAAATTTAATTACCAAAATTTAATTATTTTTGGTGGTTTTTTATTGGTCAATATTGTTATTTTTTTATTGGGAAATCATTTTAGCTTTGCCAATTTATCCCAATCTCCAGCTTTTTTTGTTCCTCCACCAACCCCTGTTATTAAAAATAAATTACCTCCAATTTTAGGTTCAAATAATTTTTTAGTTCTCGACTCGGCGACCAATACTATATTATTAGGTAACAATATTAATGACCGCATATATCCCGCATCAACCACCAAATTAGCCACCGCTTTGACCGCCCTAAATCTTTATCCTCTAGACGAAGTTATTACAACTATTCCCTATTCTGAGGGAAAAGTTATGGGTTTACAAGCTGGTGAAAAAGTCACAGTTCGTACTTTGGCCTCAGCCCTTTTGGTTTATTCTGCCAATGACGCGGCCTTTAATTTGGCCAGTCATTACCAAGATGGTGTTTCTGGGTTTGTCCAAAAAATGAATGATTTGGTCAAAAAATATAATTTAAAAAACACTCATTTTACAAATTATGATGGTATTCATAATGAAAATCACTATTCAACTGTTTATGATTTATCTCAATTAGGTCGTCTAGCACTTACTCTGCCTTTTATTCCCGAAATTGTCAAACAAAAAGAAGTAAATTTAACTGACCTATCAGGCCAAATAAAATATAATTTAACTTCAACCAATGAATTGTTAGGAGTTATTCCTGAGGTTGAAGGTTTAAAAACTGGCTGGACCCCCGAAGCTTCTGGTTGTTTTATTGGTGCCATCAATATTAATGGGCATAAATTAATTACTGTTGTTGCCCAATCCGCCGATCGTTTCGCCGATACCAAAAAATTAATCGATTGGTCAAAAGAAAATATTACCTGGAATTATAGATCATATTAAAAATAATATAAATAAATTTTCTCCCCTTCCTTTTTACTCTGTATATTTATCCGTTATTGCTGGGACATAAGCCACAAATCCACCATCACCTTCAAACACATACACTGGCTGTAAAAATTGTACCGGTGTAATCGGTTCAAAATATGCCAATGATACTTTTCTAATGGTAACTGTTGAAGCCTGAACATCAGTCGCCGGCCAGTAGTAACCCGCCTTCATATCGTTAAATGCCGTTTGGGGAGTTTTAATCGGATATGTTGATGGGGCACTATCATCAACATTTACATATTTATAATTAACTTCTACAATTTTTTTATCAGTCACCGAAGACCCAGACACTAATACTGATACCGACGATTTGTCCAATGATTCTGACACAATATTACGTTCTCCATTTAATTGATTTCTAAAAAAATCAACCCGAACAATATTGGCATCAGCCAAACCCTTGACTTCATTTAATGCCCCAAATCCAATTTTCCAAAAAGAAACTTTACTATCACCTTCATCCAAATCTTTATATAATTTTCCGGCCTGCGACAAAAACGCTTTGGCCAAAGTTATGGCTTCATCTTTAGTTGGCATCGCCTCGGGGTTTAGCAACATTTGATCATTTAAATAATCATAAGTTAATTTAAAACTATCAGCCAAAACATTCATCGTTAAAGTTTTATTTGAATTTGCGTCTTTAAATTGATAAATTCCTGTACTTTGCTCTACCGGTTGTGATTTAAATCCAATTAATCCAGCTGTTTTTTTTGCTTCCTCCAATGCACCAATTACACTTTTAGATCGATAAATTACATAAACATTGGCCTGATCTTTAAACTTTGGAAAAGCATCATTTGGTAATTCCAAAGTAAAAGTTTTATTTTTATCAATATTTTTTTGAGAAAAAATAATTTTTGGTAAAATTCCAAAACGAACAGTTGGGGCCACATAAGGTGGGTGTGCCGCCAAATAAGCCATCCAAGCTATTCCTCCAATCCAATAAAGTACTACAATTCCCAGCACCACCAATCCTCCGTATTTTATAATTTTTCGACTGATATATGCCGTGTATGTCAACGTCGCCATACTTAATATTACACTAACCAAAAGTAATTATTATAATAATAAATTTTCCCCCTCTTTAGTCAAAGAGGGGGTTGGGGGTGATTTTTAATGCTAAAATACTTTATGTCTGAAACTAAAACAATTCGTACTCGTATGGCTCCCAGCCCTACCGGTGATATTCATATTGGAAGTTTACGTACTGCACTTTATGCCTATGCTTTCGCCAAAAAAAACAATGGTAAATTTATATTACGTATCGAAGATACCGATCAAAAACGTCTAGTCCCAGGTTCCGCCGCCCGAGCTTTACAAATATTTAAAGATTTTGGTTTAATTTATGATGAAGGCCCCGATGTTGGTGGTCCATATGGCCCATACATTCAAACTCAGCGTCTCGATATTTATCAAAAATATATCAAAGAGTTACTCGACAAAAATTTTGCCTATTATTGTTTTTGTACCGAAGACCGATTAAAAGAAGTCAGAGAATTACAAAAAGCTGCTAAAAAACTTCCTAAATACGACCGTTGTTGTCAAAAATTATCACCAGAAGATATTAAAAATAATTTAGAAAATAAAATTCCCTATGTCATTCGGATGAAAATTCCAGAAAACGAAACAATTGTTTTTAACGATTTAATTAGAGGTCAAATTAAATTCAATACCAATGATATTGATGATCAAGTTTTAATCAAAAGTAACGGCATCCCCACCTATCATTTTGCTGTGGTAGTTGATGACCACTTAATGCAAATTAGTCATATTATCCGTGCCGAAGAGTGGATTTCGTCTACTCCAAAACACATTTTGTTATACCGTTATTTCGGCTGGGAAGTACCACAAATTGCCCATTTAACCGTGTTATTAGATCCATCACATCCAGGTAAAATGAGTAAACGACACGGCTCGGTCTTTGCTCAACAATTTTTAGATGATGGATATTTACCTGAGGCCTTATTAAATTTTTTGATGTTATTGGGTTGGAATCCTGGTACAGAAAAAGAATTATTTACCTTAAGTGAATTTATTTCTGAATTTAGTGTGCCGCATTTACACAAAAAAGCCGCCATTTTTGATCGCAAAAAACTAGATTATTTTAATGGTCTTTATATTCGCCAATTAAGTGATGAAAAGTTTGGACAATATTTTAAAAAATTTTTACCCGAAATTTCTGATAACCAAATAAAAATCTTAACTCCAGTTTTAAAAGAACGAATAGTTAAATTTTCTGACTTAAAAGATCAACTTAAATTTTTATTTGAAGATGTCGAATATAGTAAAGAATTGCTGGTCACCGATAAAATAAATTTAGATTTAGCCAAAAACATTTTAAATTTATCTAAAAAATATTTTGAAAAATTAAAAGAAATTAATGTTGAACAAATAAAAACAGATTTAATGAAAATTATTTTGGACAACAATATAAAAGTTGGTGATTTTTTTATGATACTGCGGGTGGCTATTTGTGGAGCTACTCACACTCCACCTGTGGTTGAATGTTTACCCGCCTTGGGTACAGACAATACCTTGCGTAAAATCGATATTGCCATGCTAAAGTTATCCTAGTGTGGTTATTGGCAATATTTCTAACAGAATTTTCTCCCAACCCTGTTTCTCCTCAAATGGAATGGGTGGAAATTTATAATGACAGTTTAGAATCTGCCGATATTTCGGGTTATAGTATTCACGACTCCACCGCTTCAAATAGACAAATATTATCAGGAATTATTGCTCCCCAAAGTTATTTTACTTTTAGTTTTGATCATAATTTTTTAAATAACACTTCCGCCGACATTGTCCGTCTTTTTGATAAAAATAATATTTTAGTTGATTCGCAGTCGTCAAAAACTTTACCTGATGGTTTATCTTTTTCGCGTCAAACTGATGGTACTTGGTGCCCTACCGACATTTCTCCTAATTTGCCCAATAATTTATGTAAAGAAACCGTTTCATTGTCAAATACCCCCACTCCTATTCCTTATATTTCTCTAAAAATAACTAATATTGATCCTGACAAAGAACAAGTCGAAATTACCAATCCAAACGATTTTTCCGTCAATCTTTTTGACTGGCGAGTTCGTGACAATAGTGGATCAATCCGTAAATTATCTTGTACTGTTGTTGAGAAAAATCATAATTGTCTTTCTTCTTTTACCTCCGGATATTTAAATAATGATGTTGATAAATTAACATTATTAGATCCACTCAAACGAGAAATTAGTATTTATAGCTATGATTATAAAAAATTAATATCAACCAAAACTCCAACTAAAATTATTGCTAAAGATTTAATAAAAATAATTGAAAAACAAAAAACTACATATATATCATCCCACTCTTCTTCCGCAGTCAAAATAAATCAAACTTCCCCAATTCACAATTATTTGTCTATAATTTTAATGTTGGTTGGTTCAGTGTTTATTTTGTCTCCACTCATCTTTCATGGAAAAAATAATAAAAAATAAATATTTTCGACTAATTCCTGCTTTATTATGGATGTGTTTTATTTTCTATCTATCATCTGGTCAAACCTCGGCCATTAAAGGTACTAGTTTTGAAAGATTTTTAATTCTAAAAACTTTTCATTTAATTGAATACGCGGTTTTATTTGTTTGTTTTAAAATTGCCGGTCTATCATCAAATAAATCACTAATATTTTCCTATATTTATGCAATTACTGACGAAATTCATCAGTCATTTGTTCCCGGACGAAGCGCTCTTTTTCGCGACACTCTAATTGATCTTGTTGGTATTATTTTAGGCTATTTAATTTTGTATTTTTATCGATATAAACACAAATAATAATTTTGATCCGTTTTCTTTTGGGTCGTAATTTCCTATACTTAACTAGTGTTCAAAAAATTCTCTCATTATTTTTTACCAAAACCTGAAAATAATCATCGGGCTCTTTTGCTTCAGCCATCATTTCTAGCTTTATTTATTGCAGTTTATCTTTTAAATCAGTCTTTTGTTAAATCATTTACAATCGCTCGTCCCGGAGTCCTGGGTTATTCCTCAGAAATTACCGTTAATAAAATTTTAATTCAAACCAATGAGCAACGGTCTAAACTAGGATTAGCTCCTTTAGTTTACAACTCTACTTTATCAGCCTCAGCTCAAGCCAAAGCCGCCGATATGTTTGCCAACAACTATTGGGCTCACACTTCACCACAGGGCAAATCACCTTGGGATTTTTTCAAATCTGCTGGATACGAATATTCTGTGGCTGGTGAAAATTTAGCCAAAGATTTTTACGATACCGAGTCAATGATGAAAGCTTGGATGAATTCACCCACTCACAAGGCCAATATTATTAATCCAAAATACCAAGAAATTGGTTTAGGAGTCGTCGATGGAATTTTAGGCGGAGTAAAAACTACTTTGGTGGTTGAGCATTTTGCTGCACCTCGAAATGGTACGGTTTTGGCTTCAACTCCTCCCACCGATATTGCCGTCGAATCGGTAGTTCCTGTTACAGTTAGTCCAGTTCAAATAAATAAAATATTTGGCATGGTTCTTTTCATCTTTATAATCGGTTTACTAATTGTTGATTCCTACATTACTCTAAAAAACAAAACCTCTCGCTTAACTGGTTCCAGTGCTAGCCATATTGGCTTTTTAGTAATTATTTTATTTTTATTAATTTTGTCCAAGCAGGGGGCAATTTTTTAAAATATGAAACACATATTTAATGAAATAAATAAACACCCTCAAAATTATATTGTAGGTTTAATTTTATTTTTTTGTGTTTCTTTTTTATTATTTTTCTATCGTTTCGAGTCCCACATTCAAAGACAAGTAGTATATTTGGCCTCTGGTTTATATTTAGGTTGGAGTTTGTGGCACCATTACCGTCGCGGCGACATCACTGCCTCAATTATGATGGAATATTTACTTTTGGCTTTACTGGCTTTAGTTGTTGTTTCTGCCACTCTTTAATCAAAATAGGATTACCACTCAATAAAACTTCTGGTACTTTTTTACCTTCATAAATTTCTGGTCTTGTATATTGAGGATATTCAATATAGCCTTCACTACTGTGACTTTCATCTTTAGACGAATCATCTTTACCCAATACTCCTGGTAAAAGTCTCACTATACTATCAATCATCACCATGGCGGGGATTTCACCACCAGTCAATATATAGTCTCCGATTGAAATTTCTTCATCTACCAAATCCGAAATTCTTTGATCATATCCTTCATAATGTCCACAGATAATAATTACATTTTCATATTTACCCAATCTTTCAGCATCTCTGTGTGTAAATCTCTTCCCTCGTGCCGAGGTCAAAATAACATGACTATTTTTATTTTTTATTTCTTTTAACGCTTTATCAACTACATCAACTCTAATTAACATACCTATTCCTCCGCCATATGGCTTATCATCCACCGCCCCATAACTATTCCACGCCCACTGTCTCATATCGTGTGTTTTAATTTCAATTATTTTTTTGTCAACTGCTCTTTTAATCATACTTTCACCAAAAGGGGAATCAAACATTTTGGGAAACAAAGTTACAATATCAAATTTCATTCCTTATTTTATCAAATGTCGTTTTTTTAATATTTTGGTGACTAGCGCAAAAACTTGATCTGGTGTTCCCGATGCATCAACTTCTTGCCACTTACTTCCAATTTCCAGACCCAATTTTTTATATAGTTTTCTAACTTTTATATGAGATTCAATCGGTTTTACATCATGTCTATCCAAATCACC
>JAHFKH010000026.1 GCA_023245435.1 Candidatus Shapirobacteria bacterium
ATCAATTGAATATATTATTAAAAATGAAAGACTATAAAATTGGCGGAGAGTACAGGGGTCGAACCTGTTAGGGATTGCTCCCACGAGTTTTCAAGACTCGCGCATTACCGTCCTGCCCACTCTCCATTTTTAAACTAGGGAATTATATCAAAATTTGCTACAATAACGATACTGCCTGGATAGCTCAGTTGGTAGAGCATCCCCTTGGTAAGGGGAAGGTCATGGATTCGAATTCCATTCCAGGCTCATATTCCTGTACACTATATTTATAACCATAGAATATCTTCGTTCATTTCGCATATTTGACTACGCTATTTTTGATTTATCTGTCTCATTTTTGGGAATATATTTACTTGCTCCACTATTAACTAAATTATTTCTAAAAATAAATATAAATATACCCACTTCATCATGGTTATATTTAACCTTACCTCTCAGTATTTTAATTCATATTTTAGTTGGTGCCCATACCAAAATGACGACTAATTTTTTGGATTTAAATAGCAATTATCTTCTCAAAATAATTATTTTTGTTCTTTTGTTTTTGGGCGCAAAGGGTATAAAATTTAAGTAATGAATATCCAAATCACCGCTGACAACCTTGTCCTTTCCGCTGGTAATCGTCTGTTAATTGATGAAAAAGTTAATTTTGCTCTTGAAAAACTCCTAACCCACTACTCCCCCGAGCAAAAAATCGCCGTTGTTAAAGTTGCAAAAGACAAATTTGAAAAATATTTTCTCAATTTTGACATGAATCTACCCGGCAAAGAACAT
Organism: Candidatus Shapirobacteria bacterium; assembly: GCA_023245435.1. Classification (GTDB taxonomy): domain Bacteria; phylum Patescibacteriota; class Microgenomatia; order UBA12405; family UBA12405; genus UBA12158. Next base: position 775 of record JAHFKH010000026.1, read on the forward strand.
ATTTATGCCGAAACTCAACATATTAGCTTTGAATCGGCTTTAGTCGATTTAATTCAGGCAGTCGAGAAACAAATCAAGAAATTAAAAGAAAACTAGGCTATAATACCCTCTATGGCAAAAGCAAAAAAAACTCCTCGTATTCTTGTCGCCCTTCTTTGTGGCATTTGTGGTGCTCAAAACTATTTAACTGAAAAAAATAAAATGAACACCCCTGATAAACTAAAATTCACCAAATATTGTCGTTGGTGCAAGAAAAAATCCGAACACAAGGAAAGTACTAAACTAAAATAATGTCCCAGTTGGAAAACATTTATATCTCTCCTCTCGAGCTATGCAATTTAAGCTGCTTATATTGCTACACCCAAAAACCCAAAACCATCCTCAACAATCAACAAATTTTGGATTTTGTAAAAAATTACCAAAAAATTACCAAATTAAAATCAATCATTTTTTGCGGCGGTGAAGTCTTTACCCTTCCCGATTTTCCCAAATTGGTCAACAATTTAATCGACCAAAATATTTTTATTACCATTATTACCAATGGTACAATCGACAAACTAGACGAGATAAAATCACCCCAAAATTGCCAATTAATTGTTTCTTTTGATGGCCCTCAAAAAATTCACGACCAAAACCGTGGTGCAGGCAATTTTATTAAATCCAAAAAATTTGTCAAAAAAGCTCTAAAACTAGGTTTCCCGGTCGAAATATTTTATTTGATTACTAAAGATTCATATAAACACAAAGACAAATTAAATATTTTTAATCTCCATAAAACTTACTTAACCGACCGCCTCGGTTCTTTATCATCAGATCAAATTAAAAATATTCGCAATAATTATGATTGTTATCCTCCCAAAAACTTTGGCTGTAACATATTTTCATTACAATCAAATGGTAAATTTTATGGCTGTTGTGAATCAACTCAGTCAATCGGTTCTCTTTCTGACCCTCTCGATCAAGTTGTTAAAAAATATATTGATATAATCACCTTACACCCCAAATGCTATGACCCAAACTACCACTGCCGACTTTCTTAAATCTATTCGTCAATATTTTTGGAGTCAAAATTTTACCGAAGTCGAAATCCCCTATTTAAATGAATCTCTTCCCCTAGAACCCAATATTTATTCTTTTAAAACAAATTGGACCCATAAAAACCAACCCTATTTCCTTCCCACCTCACCCGAATTTGCCTTAAAAAAATTTATTGCCAACCATAACCAAAACTGTTTTGCCATCTCCCATTGTTTTCGTGATTTAGAAGATAGCAACGAACTTCACACTCCCGAATTTTTAATGCTTGAGTGGTATGAAATTGATAAAAATTTAAATGATTTAATCAACTCCACCAAAAAATTTATCAATCATTTTTTACCAAATTTAAAATTTAAACAAATAAAATTAAAAAAAATAAATTTTGACAACGAACCTGATTTTAATCAATATTTTTTAAACGAAATTGAACCTAATTTGCCTCGCAATTGTGGAGTGTTTATTACCGGTTACCCCGCCTTTCTATCGCCCTTAGCATCAAGAAACGAAATTGGTGAAGTAAACAATTCTTTCCGGAATTTCAACGCGCAAGCATTGACTGGAGAAAAACAATCATCTGTAAGTCAAAGATTTGAGTTATATATCAATGGTATTGAAATCGCCAACGGTTGCGAAGAAAATACCAATATAAATTCAATCAAGCAATCTTTTGAAAACGAACAAAATTTTCGATTAAAGAATAATTTACCCACTCACCCTATATCTGACGAATTTATAAATATTTGTTCCAAATTACCAAATTGCTCCGGCATTGGCCTCGGCCTCGACCGATTATTTAAAATTCTTCCACATTTGTGATGCTTTAGGTTTTAAATCTCCTACATATTTGCTAGTTCCTGTTGAACCATAAGGTTTATCACAATCACTACTTAATTTTTCAAATGCCATTTGAGCAATCGGCATTTTGTAATACAAAAGTATGGGCATTGTCGCCGTATTGTGCAATTCCAAAGTCATTTTCAAATTGTTGCCTGGATCCAAGAACCCTGCTGTAATATGAATCAACAACCCCATTCGTCCCACCGAACTTTTACCTTCCAACCTTCCTACCATATCATTACCCACACCAGTTTTTTCGTAAATCATACCTAAAGCAAACTCACCAGGATGTAGCACAAACGGTTCACTATCGTTAATTTCCACTTCAACCATCATCGTATCCATTGGTTTTTTAGGATCAATCACAAAATTTCTTTTTGTATCAAAAACTAAAAAATATTTATCTAAATGCAAATCAATCGAAGCCGGTTGAAGATTTTTTTCATCATAAGGTTCAATCATTATTTTCCCATCAACTAATGCTTTTTTTATATCCCTATCTGACAAAATCATATTACTAATATATCAAAATTGGAGTAATATAACCTTATGGATGATTTCAACAAACAACCAAAAAATATACACCCAAAATTTAAACCATTAATATCACCATTGAGACTACAACATGAAAATACTAGTCTAAAAAATCAAATAACAAAACTAAATGATGAAAATGGATTTGACAATTTAACCGGATTATTAAACGATAAAGCACTTCGAGCAAAAATTACTGAACAATATCATGATCGTCGCAGTACAGCCACTAAAGAAATAACTTTTGCTTATCTTGATTTAGATGATTTAAAAATAAAAAATGGATTATGGGGCCATGACGGAGGTAATAAATATATACAAGAATTTGCAATAAGTTTAAGAAATTATTTTCGAGACAACGATTATATTTACCGAATTCACGGTTCTAATAGTGATGAAATTGGTATTTTAATTGAATCAAATCAAGTAGATTTCCTTAAAGAAAGGCTTGAAACATTTCAAAATGAAAATCCAAATTATTCTTTTTCGTATGGTGTCAAATGTGGTAGTCGAGATAAAAACGGTAATCTTGATTTAAATAAAACAATCCATGACGCAGACATGATTATGATTGGTCAAAAAAATGAGAAGAAAAATGGTGTAAAATATGCTATATGACAAAAACACAAGTCAAAAATACATTACAAAACGAACAATCTACCAAACCTTTGTCCGTTTCTATTCCTCCCAAATTTCCTCAGTTCAAAAACTTCCCCAAATCAAATTTACCAAATAGAAACACCGGCCCCTCTTTTCTTCAACGTTTTCGTACCCAATCCCGCGGCGGAAAATAACTCCAATCTATAGTAAAATACTCAGTGTACAAAGGCCTGTAGTGAAATGGTATCACAACAGTCTCCAAAACTGTTTTTCCATGTTCGACTCATGGCAGGCCTGCAAGTTATTTATACCTTTTCTGCACCCCGTTCTCGAGCTTGTAATAATGCCAAACATAGGGCACTAATAATACCGCCAACCCCAAGCCAATTATTCCCAACAATATATTCTGATATACGATTGCCAGCTCAGTCGTTATCACAAAACAAATCCCAAAAGTTAAAGTTACTAACAAATGAATTAACCTTTCATGTTGCAAATCTCGTAGTTTCATAAATAGTGGACCCAAGGGGACTCGAACCCCTGACCTTTCCCATGCCATGGGAACGCGCTACCAACTACGCTATGGGCCCGGTATGTTTTTGATTATAACATTTAATAAATCCGAGTATATAATCATCATACAATGCAAAAAATAACTAAAGCCGTTATTGCTGCTGCCGGTCGCGGCACCCGTTTTTTACCTGCCGTCAAGCAATATCCCAAAGAGTTAATCGCTATTTTAAATAAACCCCAAATTCAATACTTGGTTGAAGAATTAATTGGCACTGGTGTGACCGATATTTGCATTATTTATCGTCACGGCGACCCCACTATTAAACGTTATTTTACCCCCGACCCAATACTCGAAACTTATCTCAAACAAAATAATAAATTAGAATATCTCGATTCTTTAAAATACATTTGGTCAAAAGTAAAATTTAAATTTATCCCTCAACATCAACATTTACCTTATGGTAACGCCTCCCCCATTTTAGCCGCCAAATCATTTATTAAAAACGATAATTTTTATTATTTATTTGGTGATGACCTCACCATTGAAAAAAAACCCGGTACATTTTTACAAGAAATGGCCAAAACATTTATTAATCAAAAAGCCGACGCTGTAATTGCTGTTCAACCTGTTCCCTGGGAAGAAATTAGTCGTTACGGTTCAATTTTATTTGACAAAAAAGACGATAAACGTATTTTGGATGTTTTGGAAAAGGTAGACAGGCAAAAAGCTCCCAGCAATGTCACCCAACTTGGTCGATTTATTTTTAATCATAAAATTATTGACGTGATTAAATCGACTCCAATCAAAAATGGTGAATTATGGTTGGCCGACGCCAATGCTACTCTTGCCAAAAACGGCAAAATCTATGCCCAATATACCCCAGAAAATGCCTGGATGACTACCGGCGACCCCATGCGTTGGTTAAAAGCCAATATAGTGTTGGCTTTATCTCATCCCCAATTTTCAACTGATATCAAACAATTTATTAAAGACTTAAAATGAACATTGCCCTCCCTAAACGTATTGCCATAATTTATTCTGACGCCAAACGAAAATATTTTCCCACCGAAGAACAATATCAATCCGAAGCCGAAGTTTATCCTCGCGCCAAATTAATAGCCAAACATTTTAATCAATTAAAAGTTTCGACTAAATTAATTCCCGGCAATGCACAGTTGGTGGAAAATTTAAAAAAATTTAATCCAACTTTTGCCCTAAACTTGGTTGATTCAGTCTATGGAGACGAATCACTGTCCACTGCCATTCCTGCCACTTTGGAATTATTGGGCATTCCCTACACTGGTGCCGGTATAGAAGGTTTTTCAATTGCTACCAACAAATATTTCACCAAAATTCTTCTGCAAAAATGGGGCATCACCACTCCTAAATACCAATTAATCAAAGAAATTAGTGAAGAAATTGACCCTTTTCTTGATTACCCTCTTATCGTCAAACTAAACACCATTCATGGTGGAGTTGAAATGAACGAACATTCTGTTTGTCAAAACGAAAAAGAATTACGCACTCGTATTTCCTATTTAATGAAAACCTACAAACAACCAATCTTGGTCGAAGAATATATTGCCGGTAAAGAAATTAGTGTTATTGTTACCAAAGGATTAAATATTAAAACTTATGCCGTCGAAAAAGTTTTTTCCAAAGATATTGGACTATATGAAATAACTACTTTTCAAGCCAATTGGATTGATACTGATTTGTACAGCTACGAAAAATATCAATTACCCTCACAAGTCAAAGAAGATATTAAAATTGCTTTTGATATTTTAAAAATGGATGATTATGCCAAATTTGATCTTCGTGTCGATCAAGCCGGCCGACATTATTTTATTGATTGTAATGCCAATACCTCACTGGGACCCAAAAATCATTCCCCTATTGGTACCATTTTGGCCCTATATGACATTAGTTTTAACGATTTTCTCAGACGACTAATTACCAACACTTTAGCCGATTAATTTGGCAATCTTTTTTCCTATTTCTTCAAAATCTTTCTCTTTCCACCCTCGTGTCGTCATGGCCGGTGTCCCCAGTCGTATTCCCGATGGTTTAAATGGCGAACCTTTATCGTGTGGAATTGTATTGGCATTAACAATAATCCCATTTTCTTCTAATTTAATTGCTATCTCTTTGCCTTTTTCAAAACCAACATCAACTACCATCAAATGATTCTCCGTTCCAAAAACAGTTAGCCCATTATTTTTTAAAGTATCAGCCAATATTTTTGCATTTCTTATTATTTGCTCTGCATAAATTTTAAATTCAGGTTGGGAATCTTCTTCAAAGGCCACTGCCATGGCCGCAATTGTATTTAAATGTGGCCCACCCTGCATTCCCGGAAACACAGCTTTATCAATTTTTTTCGCCAATTCAACATTATTTGTTCCAATAACAGCTCCTCGTGGTCCTCTTAATGTTTTGTGAGTTGTGGAAGTAATTACATCTACATATGGCACTGGACTTGGATGGACTCCACCCACAATTAAACCAGCAATATGAGAAATATCGGCTACTAAATATGCTCCGACATTATCAGCAATTTCCCTAAATTTTTTCCAATCAATTATCCAGGGATAAGCCGTAGTCCCAGCAATTATTAATTTTGGCCGATTTTGATCTACTAATTGATATAGTTTGTTGTAATCAATCTTTCCTTCCTCATCAACGTCGTATTGCACACTCTCAAAAAATTTACCAGAAAATGTAATATTTGGATGACCATGAGTCAAATGTCCGCCCGCAAATAATTTTAGTCCACAAATTTTTTCACCTGGATTCACCAGGGCCATTAACACTGCACTATTGGCCGGACTCCCCGAGTATGGTTGCACATTTAAATGTGCTACTCCCAATAATTTTTTACCTCTTTCAATTGCTAAATTTTCTATTTCATCAACAATTTTATTGCCCTGATAATATCTCTTCCCCGGATAACCCTCGGCATATTTATTTGATAAACCTGATCCCAATGCCTTTTTTACATTTTCCGAAATAAAATTTTCCGAAGGAATTAAGTACACCAAATCTTTTTGCTGTTTTTCTTCTTTTTCAATTAAATCAAAAATTGGGTCAATTATCATCCCCTATTTTAACTCAAAGACGACCGTTACGCTTTTAGATACTGTCCCACTCCCAGGTTCAATTGGAGCCCCTCCGCCACCCTCAGCCCCTTTCATGGCATAAACCGGATAAATATTTGATAATCCGGCACCTTCAGTCACCGAAATTACTTTCCCGAGCTTTCTTCCTGATGCAGACGCAATTGTTTCAGCCTTAGTTTTGGCATTTCCAATGGCCTGTTCAAACAATGAATTTTCAAATTCGGAAGTGTCATCAAATTGAAAATTTGGACCATAAACATTATTAGCTCCTGATGAGGCTAATAAATTTGCCATATCTGAAGCTTTATCAATTTGGCGTAATGTTATTTCAATTGAATTGCTAACTCGCCATTGACCTTTGCGCGATTTTTGGACTCCATTATCGTAATAAGTTTCTTCATTTTGATAAAAACTCAAACTTTGGGTTTTAATATCGCCCTGATTTATTCCAAAATCTTTGGCCGCTTTAATTAACGATTCCATTTTAGAATTTACTTCTTTGACGGCATTATCTTTGCTGTCATTGACCGCGTCAACCCCGGCCGTAAATGTAGCGATTTGATTTTTTTGTTGTGATTTGGCTTCTCCTGACACGGTTACCGTCTCTGAAGCTTGCCATTTCATTTTTCCCCAATCCATTTTTGGCACAGAATAAATCCCTAAGCCAATTACAATTACTCCCAATATTATTTTCTTCATAACTAATTTTATCCTATTTTAAACATTGACACCAATATCTCAAAATACTACAATATACATCATGGGAATATTTAAAGTAACTCAAATTGATGAGAAAGGCCACCTAATTCGTGAAGAAAAACTAAATAGAAATAAAAAAAGGTTTGATATTGGTGACACCACCATTGAAGTCTCTCCTTCAAGCAACACAGTTTGGTTAAATCCAGAAGATGATGACATTATTCAACAAAAATTTTCCAAAGTCCCCGAAAAAAGAGTATATTGCATTAATTTTATAAATCAATTTTTAGAAACACCTCCCAAAATTATTGTCGAACGAATCAAATAATATTCGTTGTATAATCAACTTATGTTCACCCCTATACTAATCGGCATCGGTTTAATTTTACTTTTTAAATCCATCGTCATTGTCAACCAATACGAACGAGGGATTATTTTAACCCTAGGTACCTACTCCTACACTTTAGGCCCTGGTTTAAAATTAGTTATTCCCATCATCCAACGAGTTATCAAGGTTGATATACGTATCAACACTATTGATATTCCCAAACAAGAAATAATCACCAAAGACAATGTTGCCGTCTCGATCAATGCTGTTGTTTATTTTCAAGTTACCAAAGCCGAAGATGCTATTTTAAAAGTCCGCGATTTTAATTATGCCGTCTCCCAATATGCTCAAACTGCTCTGCGTGATGTCATTGGTGGAGTTGAGCTTGACCAATTATTAACCGACCGCCAAAAGATTAGTGACGAAATCAAAGCTATTGTTGATGCTGAAACCATTGAATGGGGTGTTGACGTTACTGGTATTCGTCTTCAAGATATTGCCGTTCCCGACAATATGAAACGAGTTATGGCCAAACAAGCTGAAGCCGAGCGTGAACGCCGCGCTACCATTATTCGCGCACAAGGTGAGTTAACCGCTTCGGAAAATTTAAATAAAGCCATGAAAAGTTTGGCCGAATCTGGAGCTATTTCTCTCCGCACCCTGCAAACTATTGAAAATTCGACCAACGGTCCCAACAACACCGTCATCTTCGCCCTGCCAACTGAAGTGTTGAATACAATTCAAAAAATAACAAAAAAATAATTTCTAACAATTCGCTTTATAGTGTAAATCACAATACGGACATTGTGACCCCGAATGCCAACAACTACACTGTTCACAAAAAGTCAGACCAGCAGTTGAACCATAATAGCTTTCCATTTTTCCATCTCTAATAACTAATATATAACCTTGACTTGATCCAAATTTTCCCTCTTGTGCTATCCCACCACATCCATGTCCCACAATATTTTTGATTTCCATTTGACCAAATTTATAAATATTAATTTGCATTTTGCTTATTACAGTTCCAGTCAATTCATTAGTATTATTATTTCGTTTAATTTCATTACCAATTGCCAAATATAATCTTAAAATTAAATCCGGGTCTTCAAAAATTGCATTACCAAATTCCTTATAAAAATATGTGGTTAATTCGTGTGTTACATCTTCAATTCTCTTGTCTTCGATTTTGGCCATTTCTTTACTTACGACCAACATATTTAATACTTCAGCTAATTTAAGTTTGGTTACACCCACCGGGTCCGCCAACATTTCCGCCATATTTGGGTCAACCAATTCCCCTCCAATTGTTTTATAAAAATCTTTTAGCCATTTAGCATCACCCTCGACTTTATATCTTAAAACTCTCACCTTACCGTCTTTTCCCGCCAACCAAAAATCTATCATATTGTCAGGATAACCCAAATCTTTATTTTCACCACTAATGTTTACGATTAAATTATTTTTTTCACCAAGTAATTTAATAATTTTTGTCATTGCTTTATTTTCTTCCTCAATACCACCATTTTGGGTCAACAAAGCCACATCTAAATGAGTCTTTTCATCAAACAAATGACCATCAACAAAAATATAATCATGGCCAAATTGACTCAAATGCATTTCTTTCAAACTTGTGGCCATCTCTTCCTTAGACTGACTTAATCTCATTTGAATATTTTCAAATTGACCCAAATAATGAGGCTCCAGTTGTGAATTAAAATTTTTTGAATTTAATCTAGATTTAGGCAATTCTTCCGCAACCACCCAATTCAATTTAGTATCTCTTTCAATTACGTTATTCATATTTCTTATGCTCGTAAGCTTGCCCCGCTACGGCGGGGTTTTAGGGCTCGGGCTATTACCGTAGCGGCACTGTGAGGGAATTACACCCTACTTCAAAATTAAATTTTACTCCTTTTCTTCCTCCATTCTAGCTAATAAATAAAAATAATCCGATAATCTATTTAAATAAACCAAAATATCTTTATTTTTCAAAAATACCACTCTTCTTTCTGCACG
>JAHFKH010000071.1 GCA_023245435.1 Candidatus Shapirobacteria bacterium
TTTGGAAGATATTCACGATCCTCATAATGCGGCGGCAGTATGGCGATCGGCTGATGCTTTTGGATTTGGGAAAATTTATTTAATTTTTGACAAAGAAATTGTTTTTAATCCAAAAAAAGTGGGTAAGGCGAGTTCCTCATCGGCTAATAAATGGTTGGATTTTGAGATTTTTAAATCAACCTTGGATTGTTATAAAAAATTAAAAGATGATGGTTATAAAATTTATGCAACAGTATTGGATAGTGAAGCGAAAAAACTTCAAACATCAAAACTTAAACATCAAAAAAGTGCATTTGTATTTGGAAATGAACATAGAGGATTAAGCCAAACAGCTATTGATGGGGCGGATGAAAAAATTTATATTCCTATGATGGGAATGGTTCAAAGTTTAAATTTGTCGGTCACAGCGGGGATTGTGATGTGGGAATATAGTAAACAAATTAAAAATTTTTAATTACGAATTACGAATTAAAAGACTATAATTAAATAGTTATATATTATTAAATTTATGGCTGTAAAAAAGATTGGAGAAAAATATTATTGTACTGTTTGTGGAAATGAAGTAACCGTTACCAAGGTTGGTGGAGGTACTCTTGTGTGTTGTGGTAAGGGGATGTTGATTAAAGTTTAGACGATTCGCGATTGTTGTTTTCGTAAATTACAGAATTAGTGACTTGGATAAACTGAGATTTTTGGTGTAACTCTGAAATATTGTGGGCACCACTGTAAGAAAAACCAGAAGCGATGCCTTTACTTAAAGCATCGACAATCTCGGAGACTGGACCCCGGCATTCGACTCGCCTTTCGAGGCCTTCAACATGTTTGACATATTCACAGGTCTTGTCTGAAGAATTTTTTTGGTATTGATGAAGCTTTTCGGTAGCTGAGGCTGATCCATTGTAAAATTTAAATTTTGTCCCACTACAGTCAATAATTTCTCCCGGAGTTTCAAGACAGCCGGCAAATAAGTTACCCGACATGGTACAAGTAGCACCGGCCGCTAAAGCCTTGACGACATCACCCGAATTTTTCATTCCCCCATCGGCCAACAATGGTTTATTAAATTCTTTGGAAGCTTTGGCACACTCTATAATAGCCGTAATTTGGGGCATACCAGAACCTGTTACCACGCGAGTGGTGCAGGCGGACCCGGGACCGACCCCAACCTTGACAGTGTCGGCACCAGCGAGATATAGAGCTTTTGCCCCTTCATAAGTGGCCACAGCTCCGGCAATAATTTCAACATCTGGATAATTTATTTTTAGATATTTTATAAAATCGAGACAACTTTGTTGATGGCCATGGGCCACGTCGACTAGTAAAATTTTGATACCCATATCAATTAACATTTTGGCACGAAGTTTTTCGCCGTCTTTAATGCCCACCGAAGGAATTACCTGACAACCTGCCTCCAATATTTGTTTTATTTCCTGACACTGAATTTCTGGAGTAGCGAAACGAGGATAAAAGGCTATAGAACCTGACTTGGATAAAACTATAGCCATATCGACTCCAACGACAGTATCCATATTGGCCGCTGTGACAGGAAAATTTATTGATAGTTTTGGGGTAACTTGGGATTTTAATGAAACTTCTGAGCGAGAGTTGATGTTGGAATACTGGGGGACTAGGAGAACGTCGTTAAATGTGAGTCCAAGGTTATTGAGCAACACATTTAAGAGTTTAGCAGAATATTTAAGATATAATAGACAGATGAATTTAAAATGGAATTTGGACGATATTTTAAAAAGAAGTGATTTTGATGGGCTTTATACTGATGTGGAAAATGATAGTAAAATTTTGGAGAAATGGGTTGCGACACTAAAACCGACTATAAGCAATAAAGATTTTGAAGATTTTTTAAATTTTGATGAAGCCATGTCAATAAAAATGGCCAGACTAGGGTACTTGCCGGGACTAATGGAATCAATTAACCAAAAAGATTCGGAGGCAAAATTTTTGAAAGCTAAAGTAGAAAATTTGGAGTTAAAAATATCAGAAACTGCAGTTAAAATATCGATGTGGCTAAAAGGGAAACGAGAACCAATACTAGATAATAAAAACGCCCAAAGACTGTTTGCGGTCATAAAAGATTTGGAATATGGATTGAAATATGCGCGAGAAAAAGCTAAACACAGTTTATCGGAAGAAATTGAAAATTTAATTATTAACAAAGATTTAAATGGAATTGGGGTGGTGGCGGAACTTAGAGAAATGATGGAAACGGAGATTGAATACAACTTAAAAATAGGCAAAAAAACAAGAAAAATTAAAACTCAATCTGATTTATTGACCTTGGTTTATAACCCAAAAGAAAAAATTAGAAAGGCAGCTTATAAAGAATTGTTGACCAAACAAAAAAAGAATATTCATAAATTTTTTGCGACATATAGTGCAATTGTTAAAGATTGGGGATATGAAGCCAAATTGAGAAAATATGAGTCATCAATAGAAGTAAGAAATGTAGCCAACGATATTCCAAACGAAGCAGTAGAAGAATTGTTGGAAGCGTGTAAAAATAATAGTGATATATTTCATAGATTTTTTAAATGGAAAGCTAAACAGTTGAAAAAGGATAAATTGGAAAGACATGATATTTATGCGCCAATTGATAAAAAAGATAAAAAAATTGAAAAAGAAGAAGCAATAAAGCTTGTAATCAATAGTTTAACTAAATTTTGCCCTAAATTTGGACAATATGGACAAGAGATAGTCGATAGTGAACATATTGATTGGCTACCTCAAAAAAATAAAAGGGGTGGAGCATTTTGTGCAACAGTGACCCCACAAATTAAACCTTATGTTTTACTTAATTTTAC
>JAHFKH010000027.1:0-1899 GCA_023245435.1 Candidatus Shapirobacteria bacterium
ACGGGTGTAATATTATGTTCCTGATTGTATTTTATTTGAATCTCACGACGACGACTGACTTCATCGATGGCCTGTTTCATGGCTGGGGACACGACATCAGAATATAAAATGACTTGTCCATCAACATGTCGTGAGGCTCGACCCATAATTTGAATCAAACTGCTGCGACTACGCAAAAAACCTTGTTGTCCGGCATCTAAAATTGCTACCAAGGAAACTTCAGGCAAATCAATTCCTTCACGAAGTAAATTTATCCCCACTAATACGTCATATTCGCCATTTCTTAATTGATCTAAAATACCGGATCTTTTTAAGGTATCAATATCAGAATGTAAATAAGCAACTTTAAATGTTTTGCCTAAATACTGGGCTAATTCTTCGGACATTTTTTTGGTAATGGTGACCACTAAAGTTCGCTCGTGTTTATCAACTCTTTTTTGAATTTCCGATATTAAATCAGGAATTTGTTTTAAAGTGGGTTTGATAATTATTGAGGGATCGATAAGACCAGTAGGGCGAATAATTTGTTCAATAATGTGATTTTTGGATTCGTCGATTTCAAATTGAGAAGGAGTCGCGGAAACATAAATAGCTTTGGGAATACGAGAATAAAATTCATCCCATTTTAGTGGACGATTGTCGTAAGCCGATGATAATCTAAAACCAAAATCAACTAAAGTTTTTTTACGAGCAACATCACCAAAATACATACCGCCTATTTGAGGAATAGTGACATGAGATTCGTCAATGACGGTTAAAAAGTTATCACCCCATAAATGATGAAAATAATCGATTAAAGTATAAGGTGGGTCACCAATTTTTCTATCTTTTTCAAAATAAAGCGAGTAATTTTCAATTCCATTGACAAATCCTAATTCTTCAAGCATTTCTAAATCATAATTGACCCGTTGCTCGAGTCGATGAGCTTCTAACATTTTGCCTTGCAATTTAAATGCTTCGACCTGCTCACGACAATCAGCTTTTATTTTTTCGTATATTTCCTTTGAATCATCACTACTAGCCCCGACATATTGTTTGGCGGGAAATAATCGATAAGATTGCAATTCAAATTCGTGTCCGGAAAATGGATTCCTTTCGGTAATTTTGCGGATATTATTGGCTTCATCAAACTCTAAAACAATCATCCAGTCGGCATAAGATGGCCAAATTTCGACGACTTCACCCCGAACTCGAAAATTTGAGCGTTTGAATTCTAACTCGGATCGAGTGTAAAAAAGGGAAACTAATTTTTCAAATAAAGAACGTCGTGACCAATTATCACCTATTTTTAGGTCTAAAACTGTTGAACCAAACTCGCGTGGATCACCGATATTGTAAATGCAAGAAACAGAGGCGACGACAATATTATCAGGCCCAGAAAATAGGTTACTAGTGGCCTGCAAACGAAGTTTGTCGATTAAATCATTAATCTGAACTTCTTTGGCAATATAAGTATCAGAAGCGGGCATGTAAGCTTCTGGTTGGTAATAGTCGTAATAAGAAACGAAATACGAGACTTTGTTGTTGGGAAATAATTCTTTAAATTCTTGATAAAGTTGACCAGCTAGGGTTTTGTTGTGAGAAATAATTAAAGTAGGTAATTGGGTTTTTTGAATAACATTGGCAATAGTAAAAGTTTTACCAGAACCAGTAACACCAAGTAAAGTTTGTTTATCTATGTTGTTTTTTAGATTGGCGACCAGTTTATCGATAGCTTGGGGCTGATCGCCGGCTGGAACCATATTTGAAGTTAATTGAAACGACATAAAAATATTGTATCATTGACTTCGGGTAAAGTTAGGGTTACAAATTAGTAATAATGTTAACAAAAATATGGAGTGCGGCTAATTTTGGTTTAAAAGCAGTTGAGGTGGAAATAGAAGTTAATGTGGCAGATAA
>JAHFKH010000027.1:1909-10002 GCA_023245435.1 Candidatus Shapirobacteria bacterium
TAAGGGATTTCCATCATTTACAGTAGTTGGATTAGCCTCACGATCGGCCGAAGAAGCTAAAGAACGAGTCAAAACTGCCATTAATAATTCGGAGACTGAATTTCCTTTGGCAAAAATTACGGTTAATTTGGCACCGGCTGATTTACCCAAAGATGGTTCATTTTTTGATTTACCCTTAGCCATAGGAATATTGGCTTCAAATTTGGAAGTGGCTTTGCCTTGCGAAAAATCATATTTTTTTGGAGAATTAGGATTGGATGGAACTTTGCGTCATACCCGGGGAGTATTTTTATTGGCAATTTTGGCCAAAGAAAATGGAATAAAAAATATTTATGTGCCACGAGAATGTGCCAATGAAGCGGCAGTAATTGAAGGGATAAATGTTTTTCCGGTAAAGGATTTGCGCGAAATTATGAATCATTTAAATGGAATAAAAAATATTATTCCATTAAACACAATAGTGGTTGATGAGGCTGAAGTTGCAGGACCGGAGTTTGATTTTGCCGAAATTTTGGGACAAGAGTTTGCTAAACGGGCATTGGAAATTGCGGCTGCTGGCGGTCATAACGTGTTCATGTCTGGACCTCCGGGTTCTGGAAAAACAATGTTATCCCGAGCAATACCGGGTATTTTACCTCAGTTGGCTGAAGCAGAAAGCTTGGAGGTCACAAAAATTTATTCAATTACGGGAAATATTCCAGCTGGTGGATCGCTGATTCGTCAACGTCCATTTCGAAGTCCACACCACACCACTTCACAAGTGGGATTAATTGGTGGGGGTAGTAATCCCCGCCCGGGAGAAATTTCGATGGCACATCGAGGAGTGCTATTTTTGGACGAGTTTCCTGAATTTGGTCGAGGTAGCCTTGAAGCATTGCGTCAACCTTTGGAGGATGGATTTATTACTATTTCACGAGCGATTGGAAGTATGATATTTCCGGCACAAATAATGTTGATTGCGGCTAGCAACCCTTGTCCGTGTGGATATTTGGGAGACCCAAAAAAAGAATGTAAATGTAATTTGCATCAAATTGCAAATTATCAAAAAAAATTATCGGGACCAGTAATGGATAGAATAGACATTCATTTAACAGTGCCAGCAGTTGATGTTAATAAATTAATGATTGATAAAGATAAATATATTGGGGAAAAATCGAGTGTAATTCGAGAGCGGGTGATTAAAGCTAGAGAAATTCAAAAGAAAAGATTTGTGGGCTTAAAAGGAATTCATGACAATGCAGATATGAAAAATAAACATTTAAAAGATTTTGCAAAATTAACTGATAGTGCAAATTTACTACTGAAACAAGCGGTCAATAAATTTAATTTGTCAGCCAGAACTTATTTTAGATTGATAAAAGTTTCACGAACTATTGCTGATTTGGATAGTAGCGAAAATATTAACGACAACCATATCGCCGAAGCGTTACAGTTTAGAGTGAGAGAGGAATGAAAATAAAAGAACAAAATTTTAATAAAGGGAGATATGGGGAAAAGGTTGCGTTGGAATATTTGATAAAAAAAGGATATGAATTGGTTGATCAAAACTACAGTATTGATATGGGAATAAAAGGTGAAATTGATTTGATTATGAAAGATAAAGATTGGCTTGTATTTGTGGAAGTAAAGTATAAATATAATGATAGATTAGGTAAACCGGAAGAAATGATTGATAAATCAAAGCTATCAAAAATAAAAAAAGTAGCAGAAATTTATGTATTCTTGAAAAAACCAGTACAAGAAAAATTTAGAATCGATGCGGTGTGCATATTAGGAGATCAGATAAAACATTATGAAAATATTTAAAACCCCTCAGTCCCGCCGTTGCGGGACAGCTCCCCTTGACAAGGGAGCTAAATACTTTTTTAAATTTATATGAATAATTTAAAACTTTGGCCGATAAGGACAATTGAAAGTGACGATTTTCCCGAGCAATTAAAACGGATAAGAAATTGTCCAAAAAAATTAAATTATCGAGGAAATTGGGACAATAAAATGTTTGAAAAATCATTGGCGGTAGTAGGAAGTCGACGAATGTCACAATATGGCAAATGGGTAATTGAAAAATTTATACCAGATTTGGTAACTCATAAATTCGCCATAATATCGGGTTTTATGTATGGGGTAGATACTATGGCCCATCGTGAAACTTTAAGTTGTGGTGGAGTTACTGTAGCAGTCTTGGGTGGTGGATTAAATGTTTTTACCCCGCCTGAAAATGAAAAAATCTATTGGGAAATTTTGGAAAAGGGTGGATTGGTGATATCGGAATATGAAAATGATTTTTTACCAACACGATGGAGTTTCCCTCAACGTGACCGATTACTGGCTGGTTTGAGTCAAAACGGAGTGTTGGTAATTGAAGCCACAATGATGTCAGGTTCATTAATTACGGCTCGATTATGCTTAGAACAAGGCAAAAAATTATATGCTGTACCGGGACCAATTAATTATAGTTTATCTACAGGCGTTAATTATTTAATCAAAGAAAAAGGGGCAATAATGGCATTGGAGCCTGAAGATATAACTTGTCAAAAAACAGTACAAATGGTTTTAGAAATTGTTGATCCTTTTGAAAAAGAAATAATAAAATATTTGGAAATTGAATCACTGACCACTGATGAACTAGCCAAAAAGCTTGATAAAAAAATATCACTGGTGTCCCAAAAATTAATGATAATGAATATGGAAAATAAAGTGGGAGAAAATTTGGGTAAATGGATTTACAAATAGGGAGCCCAGTTACCAATCGGGGCAATATTACCAGCCACAAAATTTAGGGCATATAAAATTACGGCGGGAAATAATAAAACAAAAACTAAAATTATTCTTTTTTTGGTTAAATATTTACCTAAAGCCAAAATTATAAAAGGATAGACGGGAATAATATAACGACTAATATCACGATGGCCGACAAAAACACTGGCAATGGTAAATAGGAGGGGAAATATAAAAATAATTGAATATTTAAATCGATGGTGAAGTGAAAATAAAGCGACAAAAGCTAACCCAAAAATATAAATGACATCTTCAAGCCAAATAGTGTCAACCCAAATATTGTGACTTAAAAAAACTGAATAAGGCACTAAACTTAAATGAATATTATCACCGCTATGAAAATATGCCCAAAAATCCCCTGTCTGTAAATAATATAAATAAAAAATGGCAACAACCGAAAGTGGAGCAAGTAAGTACCAAAAATATTTATTAAAATTGATTTGCCTGGTGATAATTAATTTTATTAGCCAGCTTAAGCCAAATGCGGCAAATAAAATAAGTCCCGGGCTTTTTAAAGTTTGGGCCAATACTACAAATAAAGCCGAAATAAAATATTTTTCTTTTTTAAAGAAATAAATTGAAGCTAAAATTGAGGCTAAAAATAAAGGTTCGGGGGAACCAATTTGACGAAGAATAAATAATCGAGCCGGAAAAAATATCAAAATTAAAGATAAAATGTAGGCTTTTTTTTCTGGGAAATATAAACAAAAAAATAAATATGAAAAATAAGTTAATAATAATGAGCTTAATAAGGTAACAAAAATCATAGCTTGAGGACCGCTAAAACCAATTTTGTCAAAAAAATTGATTAGCGCGGGGAACCCGGGAAAATGGGCGGGGTAATATTCAAGAGGCATAGGTAGGGCAAACTGTTGACGTAGACAGTCAAAATGATAACCACATTTGCTAACAGCTAAATAATTTGGACCATCATAATTGGCCCAAACAGTTTCCATAGAAACATTGCCCATACCGATTTTGCCGGGAATATTGAAATAAAATGCTGCCCAAAATAATAAAGTGGAAAACAGAGTTATGCCTAAAAGCAGAAAAAGATGTTGAAATTTGGTAAAATTCATCTGTTTTATTTTACACCACTTTTTGGCCCTATCGTCTAGTGGCTAGGACAGCAGATTCTCATTCTGCTAACCAGGGTTCAATTCCCTGTAGGGTCACAAGGCTTGTTTCAACCCTAATCTTTCGGGGAAAGTTGTACCTTTGGGCACGAGTACAAAAATATATTTATGAGTTTCGAGAACTAATTTACCTTTTTCGATGTCTTTATCCCACCATCTTTTTTTAAACCATCGAAATGAAAAAATTCTTGGCGTACTAAAATATTTTGAATATGGATCATCAATGGTAATTTCGTCTTTTTTTAGTTCAATATCAGTTGCAATACTGTAGTGACCATGTGGTCCTTTGGGATCAGTTCTTCTTTCCTCGGCAATTGAGTCATAAAATAAACCTTGCCAATTTACTCCAACAGGTAAGTGATATGTGTGAATTAATTCATTTAAATCACGACCGGTAGCATTTTGCTTAAACCAATATTGAAAATTTGGAGCTAATTTTGATATGGCAAAAGATATATGTTTGGGTTGCATACCATAAGGTTTTATACGTAATTTTATTTTGGCGGCTTCAACAACTTGATCTTGGCTAACATCAATTTGATTAAATTTTAATAATGCTTTGGTCACAGCTGGGCCACAATGTGAATCAGTTTTTTGTGGTTCTTGAATGATTTTTGCCTTATTTTCAGATATTTTTAATAAATTTTTATTTATTTTACGATGTAATTTGGGCCAGCTAATGACATAAAAAATTGATTCTTCTGCTGAATCACTGTCATATTTGGTAATTCCTTTTTTGATAAAACCAGAAGCGTTAACGGACCTGTTTGAAGAAATGTTTTTTGGGTCAACAAAACCAAAAATTATAATGTCTGATTGTTGTTTGCAGTTTAAAATTGATTTAACCTGTAAACAACCTTGGCGAAGGGCGCTTGACATTAACCCTGAGTCGAGTTTTCCCCCACCTTCACCTAACATCAGGGCCATACTTATTTCAAGAAAATATTTACCTTTGGTATTTGGACTGATTAATCCACTTTTAATTAGACGTTTAAGTCTAAATTTTTCCGATCTTTCAAAAGAAAAACTAACAAAACCTTTAACTTTTTTAATATCTTTGATGGTGGGTAAGCGAGTGTCGTGAACTGCAAATAAAAATGATTCATCGGTTTCTTTGCCAGCCCAAAACTTATAGTCTGACTTGGTAAAATAGCCGGTATCATCCATCCAATTTTTAACTGTTTTATGGCTTAATATTTTTTTTAAAGCCAAATAATCATCATTTGAGTCTTTATCAAAGAATCGAATTGCAGCCGCTTGGCCCATAACATGGCTCATGCCCTTTAGTACAGGTTCGACACGTTTATTAACAATCCTCCAATTATGGGATAGTTTGATAGGGTTAGCTTTAACTTTTCTTGACATACTGTTTGTATTATACATGGTAAAGTAGGATGTGAATGTAATTATTGAACCAAGTTGGAAAAAGGTGCTGGTAGAAGAATTTGAGAAGGATTATTTTGCTAAATTGGTGGAATTTGTTAAATCTGAGTATAAAAGTAGTACAGTTTATCCTCCTGCGAGGTTTATATTTAGAGCTTTTGAAATGACTCCTTTTGATAAAGTTAAGGTAGTAATATTAGGACAAGACCCATATCATGGAAAAGGTGAAGCTAATGGATTATGTTTTGCGGTAGATAAGGGTATAAATTTACCACCATCACTACAAAATATTTATAAGGAATTAAAAACTGATTTGAAAATAGAAGGAAATATAAACAATTGGGGTCAGCAGGGAGTATTACTTTTAAATGCAACGCTAACGGTTAAAGCTGATAGTCCTGGGTCACATCAAAATAAAGGTTGGGAAGAATTTACTGATGCGGTGGTAAAAGTGTTGTCGGATAAAAAAGAACATTTAGTATTCATTTTATGGGGTAAATATGCCCAAAATAAGGGAATAAATATTGATGAAACAAAACATTTGGTAATTAAATCCCCTCACCCGTCGCCATTTTCGGCTCACAGTGGATTTTTTGGATCTAAACCATTTTCAAAATGTAATGAATATTTGGAATTAAGCAAAAAATCAGAAATTAATTGGTAAAATTATATATGAAAAAAATTGGGTTAATTTTGCTAGTGTTAATTTTAACTTTTAATATATTTTTTTTAATATTTTTTAAATCAAAATCGGTTTTACCTGAAAATTTAAAAACTTTTACGACTGAGGAACTAAAAAAATATAATGGCTCAAATGATAATTTACCAATATATATTGCCTATAATGGTAATGTTTATGATGTCAGTAAGGGCAAAGAGTTTTATAAAATTGGAGGACCATATCATGATTTGGCGGGAAAAGATTCGACTACCGAACTTAATTTGGCGGGAGGCGGAATTATAAAAGTAAAATACACGATTATTGGTCGTTTGGTAAAATAAACTATGGTTTCAAAAATTGTTATCGGACTATTTGCTGTGTTGTCATTATTTACCACAGGAATGGTAATATCTAAAGTTTTATCGAGTACTTCAGTGCCAAAAATAAATAATAACGTCGATGTCAGTCAAAATTTACCTGAACCAACAGTTACTAAACCGGTAGTTTCAACTATAAAAATATTACCTAAAGCCACATCATCAGCTGATCAATGCATTGTTGCAATATCTGGTCAAAAATATAATGTAACGGCTTTACAGACTTCCCATAGTGGTGGTGATATTTTTGATTGTGGAACTGATATGACAAAAGCTTATACAAAAAAACATGGATCAAGTTTATCTTTAATAAAAAAATATTTAATTGGAAATGTAACGAATGAAATTTTTCCTACATCTACTAAAAATTTACGAGGTGAAGAAGACGATGATTAGTATTTTATTACCACTACTGGTTACAATTAATTTGTTTTTGTTGTCTAAAACAAATATTGAGTTGTCTTGGTTATTTTTCAGTCAATTATTTTCATTGCTGGGAACGGTATTGTTGTCAATTTCGTTTGTGCTAGGAAGTAGATCAAGATTTTTGGAAAAAATATTTGGTGGACTGGATAAAGTCATTAAATTACATCATATAATTGGCGGGGTTTCTTTTGTTTTATTGTTAAATCATCCCATATTTTTGGCATTATCAGTTTTACCAAATTTTAACTTGGCATCGCGTTATATCTTTTTTTCAGCAGATCAAATATATAATTTTGGGGTTATGGCTTTGGCGACTATGACTTTACTTTTAATATTTACATTGATAATAAAATTACCCTACGATATTTGGTTAAAAACCCATGATTTTTTTGGATTGGTTTTGCTTTTTGCGAGTTTGCATATATTTTTGATTACTAGTGATGTCTCCCGATATTTGCCTTTACGAATTTGGATGATGTTGGTACTGGCAGTGGGAATATATTTTTATATTTTTAAAGTTTTTTTGTATAAAAAATTTGGTCCAAAATATAGTTATATTGTAGAAAAAATTAATGAAGTGGGTGATGTGTTAGAAATTTATTTAAAACCGGAAAATGAGTCAATAAAATACTACCCCGGCCAGTTTGCATTTATTAATTTTGATATGAATGGATTAAATGAAACTCACCCTTTTTCATTTTCATCATCTCCGGATGACTTTATGATTAGATTTACTATAAAAATTATGGGGGATTATACTTTGAAATTGAGACAACTATCCCCAGGAACAAAATGTTTGATATGGGGATCGTATGGCAAACTTTATTATGGTTTTGATGGAAATAAAGATGTGGTTTGTGTGGCCGGAGGAATTGGAATTACTCCGTTTGTTAGTTTAATTAGATACGAAATAAAACATATAAAACCACGTAAAATTTATTTATTTTATAGCGCTAAAACAGAAAAATCGGCTATTTATCATTCTGATTTTATTGAGCTTGAAAGTAATTTAATTAATTTTAATTACTATCCAAATTTCACCTGTGATAAGCCACAATTATCTTGTCAAAAATTAGTTGAGAATATAGGAAATTTGAATAATAAATTATTTTATTTATGTGGTCCAACTAAAATGATGGATAACTTATCATATCAATTACAAGAAAATGGAGTAAAAACAAAAGATATTATTTTTGAGGATTTTTCTTTTAAATCATGAAAATAATTAAAATTATTTTTTTAATTGGATTGTTTAATTATTTAATAATTGGAGCAATTATTTTGGTGGGTGAAAACAACCAAAAACAAACAATATTGCCCAATTTAATTACA
>JAHFKH010000028.1 GCA_023245435.1 Candidatus Shapirobacteria bacterium
TATACAAAACAAACAGTAAAAAAATAAAAAAGAAAAACTCATGGTAATTAATTCCCACCAATGAGACCAATAAAATAATTCCCCAATTTAAAATATTTGGCAATTTATGATCTTTATAAACCAAATAAAATACAATTGGCAAGGCAATAATAAATAAATTTTGAGGCCGAACCATATCAATTTCCATATTTAATACCGGAAATGAAAAAACCAATAAATAAGCCATAATTTTTCTAAAACTATTTAACTGTAATTTCTCGGCCATTAGTTTGACCAAAATCAACAAACTTGACTGAAGAAATATCATCCAAAAACTCAAAATTTTGTAAGGTTCAATTTTTGACAATACCGACAATAACACCAAACTTGGATTAAATAATTCCCGATAAGATGAAGAGAGTACGCCGATACTAATAGTACTCTCAATTTTAATTAAATAACCATAACTATCCCACTCCGGAATAAAGCGATAATAATAAAAAAATATCCTGTGCAATAAAATATAAAATATATAGAAAAAACAAAAATACCAATCGATATTATTTAAATTAATTGTAAATATAAGTTTATTTCTTATACCTACCAAAAATAAAAATATGTTTAAAAAAACTATGAATAAAAAAATATTATTAAACAATAGTTCGATTTTAAAAAAACAAAACAAATAATAAAAAATTGGCACTATCACAAAAAAATAAGCAATTACCGTTAATAACATTTTTTCCCAAAAATCATAATAATCCAAATCAAAAGTCATCATTAAAATGTAAGGTAAATAAAAAATCAAATACAAAATAGCCAAATAATTTGGTAACCCCAAACTATTTAATAAAAACAAAACCAACAGTGGTAAAAAATAAACCAATATCCGTTTCATGATAATAATTTTATATACTTTTTAATTGATATATTCCAATCAAACTTATTAATCATTTTTTTAACTTTAAATTTACTTTTCATCATTAAAGTAATTTTTTCAGATAATTCATCAACATTTTTTGGTTTTACCAAATAACCATTAACTCCATTTATAACTATTTCTTTGGTTCCTCCCACATCAGAAGCAATTACGGGTATGCCACAAATACTAGCTTCCACCATACTGGTTGGCAAACCTTCAGTGTAACTTGGATTTACCACCAAATTACACCCTTTCATAATCCCGATCAACTCATCATTTGTTTTTTGTCCCAAAAACTTTATTTGACTGTTTGACATTTTTTCCCATTCTTTTCTTTTGGGGCCATCACCCACAATTAGCAATTGCCAATCATTATTTTTAATTTTTAAAACTGCTTTAATCAAATCACCCACCCCTTTACCATCAATTAACCTACCAGCATACAAAATAATAAAATTATTTTTAAACAAAATTTTAGGTTTTATTTTATTTATTTTTTCCACCTCCACCCCTCGATAAATTACTTCATATTTTCTATTTTTATAAATTTTGCTACAAAATTCTGCCGAAGCTTGTGAATTTGCCACAACAATATTTGCTAACCTTAAAACAATATACCCAAAAATATAATCATACAATTGCGCGATTATAGAAAAAAAATTATTATTTAGTTTCACAAAATCAGATCCGTGTTCAATGTGCATCCACTTAATTTTCTTTATTTTGGCGTGGCATAACGCCAAAAGCGTTGTATTAAAAAATCTTGTTCGCGATATCACCCAATCATATTTTTTTTTCCACACTTCATTCCATAATTTCCAAAATTTAATGTTCCAAAATTGGGGTAACGGGTAATTTGGAATTATTTCCCAAGCCGGAAACCTAATTATATTTACTCCATTATATTTTAATTCTTTTTCCAATCCACTAATTGGCAATCGAGGGGTAAAAACAGTGATTTTATAATCTAATTTTGACAAATATTTATTAAACTCGTCGGCATGGCTTTCCAAACCACCCATATGAGGTGGATAATAAGGACAATAAACCAAAACCTTCTTCATTTCCTTTTAGCCTTTTTTACTGCCATCTTTCTAACTAATTGTTCTAGTTGTTCTTCATATTTTTTAATTCTGACATTATTTTCGATTGTTAAAAAAGTTAAAATCATAAAAGCAATTATCATTCCAAAATCCATGGCTCGGACAAAAAACAAGTCCTGCCATAATGGTTCCATTAACTTTGGAAACAAAGAAAATGTTAAAAAACAAATCCAAATAAACATCCAAACTGCAAAAGTTGTATTGGTAAATGCTCTTCTTTTCCAATAAATAAACGACACATACAACATAAATAATCCAAAACAAAACAAAATTAGTTGAACTCCAATAATTCCCATTATTTTGTAAAATACCAAACGGGAATTTTTAATAAAACTTTGATTGCGTCAATCAAGGTCACCCCTTTGTATTTATCTACATAAATTGTATCAATTTTGACTTCTTTATAGGAGAGTTTGTTTCGACCAACTTTGGTGGCAATCTCTGTTTCTACTCCATACCGGCTTGAACTCCATTTAATTTTTGAATAAACTTCTTTTTTAAATCCCAAAAACCCACATAAAAATTCTTTTCTGTTGACATTAAATAAAACTTTTACAATCTTTTTAGCCAATATATTTCCCCATTTACGAACAAAAGGCATTTCATAATCAAGTTCACGATAACCAAACACTAAATCATATTTTTTTAAATACTTTTCAAATTCTGGTAAAAATTTTGGGTTATGTTGACCATCAGCATCAACAAAAATTACCGCCTGTGCCCCCAACTTCCAGGCCATTTTTACTCCTGTTTTCATTGCTGCCCCCTTACCTAAATTAAGTGAATGTTTAAGTAAAGTAACTCCAGAAATATTTTTAACATCGACTCGCGATCCATCATCAACCACTACAATCGGGGACTTACTATACCTTTTTACGTTCTTTATGGTTTTATTTAAACGTTCACCCTCATTAAATTCCGGTACTACAATCACTATTTTCATTTATTTTTTTTAATATTCAACTCATAAACATTACAATTATCCAAAGGACTTTGCCATACCAATTTATTGTCAAAACTTTTCATTAATTCAATATAATCTTGCTTCCAATCTTGACTACCATTTATATAATAATTAGACACATAAACCTTATTACCGTTTTTTAATAACTCCAAATATGCTGGAACCATGGTTAATCCAGAATACTTGCTGCCCCATAAATGAGGAAATTCCTGTCTTTTTGTAATAGGCAGATAATTATAATTTCCATTGTCAAACAAATCAACATAAAAAGGAGGTAATAAAGTTCCCAGATATACATTGGAGTTTTTTGTAGAAAAAAATTTGTTAAATTCCATCATTGCCAAATAGTTCCACGGATCTTCTCTATATTTTAAATTTAAACCGACTTGACGTTTTATAGCCACTATTTTTCTGACTTTATCATTAGTCACTGGCCAAATTAAATTTATAGCTAACAAAACAATTAATATGCCGATACCAAATTTATTTGTTAATTTTTCAATTGCTATTGACGATAAAATTAATATCAAAGGAAATAAAAATGAAATGTGTCTACCCTCTGTTTGCATAAAAAACGACATCATCACCATAAAAGATAAAATTAAAACAAAAATTGACAAAACAAACCATCTTGACTTTTTTTGGATTAAACCAACAATTAAACCAATCAAGGCTAATCCAAAAATATCTCTAGTATATAGGGGATTAAAATACCACAAAAACCGATTATTACCTCCCGTAATCACATTAAAATAAAACTTAAAATTATCACCAAAAAATTTTATTCCAAAAACTTCCGTCATTAAATAAGGACCCCATCTATTCCATATCAACCCAAAAGCTGTGACAATAGAAATTAAACTAAATAAAATTATAGGAATTCGCAATTTTTTATTAACCCATATTTTTTCGACTACAAGTCGTAATCCCCAAAAAGAAAATAATACCATTGCTACCGGTAAATTAGTTAACTTTACTGTTAAAGTCAGCCACAAAGTTAAAACAGAAATTAGACTTTGCCAAAGCGTGATTGGACACAACATTAAATAAAAACATAAGGTCACCAAAAATATTGTCAAATTTTCCGTCATAAACAACTGAGGTTCAATATAAAAATAAAAATTTGATACCAAATAGAAACCTATTAACCCGGCAATTCCCAACTTATATTTATTATCCTTTAACAATTTTAAAACCATTAACATTAAAACCACTATTGTTGCCAAAGCTAGTAAAATATTTCCATAATAAAAACCACGAATATCGTGAGTTATCGCCATAAAAGGAGACATTAACAGTCCATAAGTTGGTGGTACTAATGGCTTTGTTTCTAATCCAAAAGCTTTAATGGCAAATCCACGATTATTAATCCAATTCCATGAAGGTAAAGAATAAAGTAAAGTATCAGGAAAAGGTTCCATATTGGGAATTTGGCTTTTATCATTAAAAGGATTTTTGAACGCCAACGCCAAAAACAAAACCACCAACCCACCAAAAACAAATATTATTTTTTTATTTTTAAATACCATTGTTATTTTGTTTTAATTTTCCAATAGTAACTATTTTACACTCAAGTGGTAAATTTTCTTCAACTACTACAAATTTATCCCTAAAATCACTCAAAGTTGGTCGATGACAACTTAAAACTTTATCGCCACTTTGTATTTCCCCAAATTCTTTTCGTGTAATTCCATTCAATTTAAAATAAAAATTAGCCGGTGTACAAAAATATTCACCATGGACACCATCTATACCACCCCAATCTTTATTAACTTCGGAAAACAAGTAACCATATTTTTGACAATCATTGGTATTTTTATCGATATCGGGTCGAGCTATATATGCCAAATTAGTTCTAACTCCACGTTGCAAATAAAAAATAACTGGAAGCAAAGGTATTAATTTAAGCCACCACGGTAAAATTTCCACTATTCCTATCACCATACTTGATGCCGCCAAAACGACTAATGGATATATGGGTAAGTCATACCACAATTGTTTTGTTTCCGACATTGAAATAATTAAAAAATATACTGTCACTAAACACCAACTAAAAGATAACCATTTTTTTATTTTTTTATCAAATGGAAAAAGTAATCCTAAAATAGAAATCGGCCAAAAGTAAATCCAATATTGGAAGCGAAAATTTTTCATAAAATCCCAATAATACTGAAATGAGTATGCCCGATCACTACCCATTTCTGAATACCTTCCCCACAAATCATTTTTCCAAACAGCCGCCAAATACCCTGGATTAATTTTATTTTCTAAAAAATAAAATCCAAAAACTAAAACAAACCACATCAATATCGGACCAACTAAATCTCTTTTCTTTTTCCATAGCAATATTACTTTTTTACTAAATATTAAATACAATCCTAATCCCGGCCAAAAAAGTATTCCGGCCGAACTTTTTGTCAAAACTGCTATTGCCCACAAAAGTGAAGCCAGCCATATATATTTTTTATTCTGATTTTCTAACCACAAAAATGTAACTATTGAAGCACAAGTTGTAAATAAAACCAACAAAGAATCATAATCACCAGTTCGAGCCGCATGAATATCCGAAAAACCCATGGCCGACACCAACATTAACGACGAAAGTAAACCAATACCTTTCCTTTTTAAACCATAAGCACCAAAAAAATACACTATAAAAACCGTTAAAGTCGCAGAAACTGCTGAAGGCAATCTAAGATTAAACTCACTGACTCCAAACAATTTAAAATTTATTGCTTGCAACCAAATTAAAATAGGAGGTTTTGTATTCCACAAGTCAGGAACATCAAGATAAGTAGGTATTAACCAATTGTTACTTTTAACCATTTCTAGCACGGTTACTGCATTTCTACTTTCATCCCAAGTTCTCAGGCTATATAACCCCAAATTTTTAAAAAAAGCCAAATAACACAAAAAAAACAAAATTATACAAATAAAAAAATCAATTATTTTTTTATTTTTAAATACCAGTTCCATGCTGTTTTTACTATATCATTAATATCTCTATATTTTGCTTCCCAACCCAATTCTGTTTTTATTTTTTCACTACTAGCCAACAATAGGGGAGGGTCACCTTCACGCCTGGGGCCAAACCTTACTTCAAAATCTTTACCTGTAACCAACTTTACCGCTTCAACTACTTGCTTATTTGAATAACCACTACCACTACCTAAATTATAAAAATTATTTATACCGCCATTTTCCAAATATTTTAATCCCAACAGATGAGCTTGTGCCAAATCAGAAACATGAACATAGTCACGAATACAAGTTCCATCAGCCGTTGGATAATCGGTTCCATTTAATTGAAAATAAGCACGCGCCCCTGATGCCGCCTGCAATAATATAGGAATCAAATGAGATTCGGGCTCGTGCCATTCGCCAATTATCCCATCTTTATCAGCTCCACAGGCATTAAAGTATCGAAAAACTACATACTGCAATCCATAAGCAGTTTCATAATCTTTAAATATATTTTCAATCATCAATTTTGTCTTTCCGTAAGGATTAATTGGATTTTGTGGATGTTTTTCATCAATCGGTGTATATTCGGGAATTCCAAATGTCGCCGCGGTTGACGAAAAAATTATTTTATTAACTTTATTTTGGCGCATTACTGATAATAAATTTAAAGTATTGACCACATTGTTGTAATAAAATTTTTCCGGATCAATAACACTTTCACCCGCCTCAATCAAAGCCGCAAAATTAAAAACAACATCAATTGAATATTTTTTAAAAACTGTTTCAATCTCAGAAATATTTGACAAATCTCCCACTTCTAATTTACCCCACTGTACCGCTTCTTTATGACCTTTTGACAAATTATCAAATACGACCGTCTCATACCCATTTTCGCTTAGTAATTTATTAACATGACAGCCTATATAACCTGCCCCACCAACAATTAAAATCATATTAAAATTTTATCATTAAAAAAATGTTAAAAAACCACCCACCAAAGAGCCAAACACATTAACAATCCCATTAAAAGTTGATACCGCCAAAATTTTATCAACCGGCAAACCAAGTTGAGAGAAAAAATAAACAAACAAGGTTTCCCGAGCTCCAAAACCTGCCACAGAAATTGGTAAAACCAAAATCAAAGAAATCACTGGCATAAAAATTAGTACATCGAGCAAATGTAAATTTAAACCAAAAACCAAAGCAATAAACCAAGTTGATGCCATCCATAGCGGCTCAGAAATTAAACACAATAAAAACACAAATAATAAATATTTATTTTCCGTGTTTCTAATTAACCCTGCAATTTCCGCAATTTTTGACAATTTTTTGAACTTACCAATTATTGTTTCAAAATCAATCGCCAAAGCCAAAACAAAAAATATTGCCGTTCCTATATTTATTAAAATAAATACCCACCATAAATAATCAGGAAAATAATATCCTTTTATTTTACCAACAACTAGGGCAATCAATGCAACAAAACACAATGCTGTAAAACCCAAAACTCGATCAATTAACACTGTCCCTGCTAATTTAATTTTTGAAATTTTTGGATAACTTTTTATCAAAGCGGTCCACTTAATCAAATCACCCGCAAAAGCAGATGGGAAAAACATTCCATAAAATCCACCCAAATAAGTTGCCTTTGTAAAATGTAATACGTCAATTAATTTTGATTTATTTAAAACCAAGGTTGACCACCGCCAACCACCAATAAACATAGTTATTGATAAATAGAGTAATAATACCGGTACCGTCCACCAGGGGACTGATAATAATTCCTTACCTAACGCCAAAATATTTACTTTTTGAAAAGCAAAATACAACAAAACAATTGAAAAAGAATAGCGAAGAATTTTTGACGACAAGATTTTTTTCCACATATATTCATTTATACTATAGCGTATATGGCCCAAGTTTTACTAATTACTCATGTCTCCCCTCCTGCTATCGATGGGGGATCGAGGGTTATTGTCAAAGTAGGGGAGTATTTACAAAAAATTGGCCACCATACCATGTTAATTTCTAGTAATGCCTATTCAACTGACGATTTTACACACCCTCACACCAAACACACTCATATCGGAATCCCCTACTACACTATTTTTCACAAACCATTAAAACTAATTTCTAAAATTTTTCCTATATTTGGTGTCTTTGCCAAAGGCCCAATTTTTAAATATATACCCTTAATAAAAATAATAAAATTTAAACCAGATTTAATTATTGCCGGTCCATTGCCTACCACTATTATCTTGTATGCCTATCTAATAAAAAAAGTTACCGGCGCCAAATTATTAATCAATGCTTCTTTTCACCCGACTGATTCTGATTTTCATAATTTATTGTTAACCAATACTTTAAAATCAGCCGATTATATTTGGACCTTAACTGATTATGAAACTAAATATTTTGCCATTCAAAAAACTATCCAATTGGGTAACGGTATTGACCCTGCATTGTTAATTAAAAAAAATAAAATATTTCCCAAAACTCCCACTCTTTTATTTATTGGGTCATTATCAAAACATAAAAATATTGAAAATTTAATTAATATTCACCAAAAATTATTACCCAAATTTCCTACATTAAAATTAGTTATTGCTGGACAGCAGACTTTATATTATCCAAAACTTAAACCATTATTATCTTTACCCAACATTGAAACTGTTTTTAGTTTTAAAGATGAGGACTTAAAAAAGTTAATTGATAATTCCACTATTTTAGTTTCACCCTCATCACAAGAAAGTTTTGGGCTAACCCTAATTGAAGCCTGGGCCCGCAAAACTCCCGTTGTTGGTATCAATATTCCCGCCTCAGTTGAATTGATATCTAAAAGTAATGGGGGATTAATTGGGTTAGATAAAATAGAAAAGCTACTAAATAACCAAATTCTATGTCAAAAATTAGGTCAAAATGGTTATAATTATGTCAAAGCCTTTTATTTGTGGCCCAATATTGTCAATAAAATATGCCAAAAATTACTTTGATTTTTATCATACTATTTTTTATATTTATTATTTATTTATATTTTCCTTTTAAACTAAAAACCAAAAAAATTACACTTAATAACCAAGAATTTACCGTTGAAATTGCATCTACCCCAAACCAACTTTCAAAGGGATTAGGTGGTCGATCAAGCCTTTGTGACAACTGTGGAATGTTGTTTATTTTCCCCTCTTCACAAATTTTACAATTTTGGATGAAAGATACCAATATCCCACTTGATATGATTTTTATCGATGCCAATAAAAAAATTACCAATATAGTTACAGCGCAGGTAGGGGATTTATCGATCAAATATAGTTCATCCCCTGCTTTATATTGTTTAGAACTAAATGCCAACACTGCCACAAGACTAAATCTTAAACCTGGTGATACTCTAAATTTATGAACTTTTCCATCATTATCCCCAATTACAATGGCGAAAAATTACTTAAATCTTGTCTTGATTCGATAAATATTACCAAACCCAAAATAAAAATTGAAATTATTGTCGTCGACAATGGCTCAACCAACCCACCCAAATCAACAAGTATTTTTCTTAAAAAAAACATGGGTTTTGGCTATGCTGTTAAC
>JAHFKH010000029.1 GCA_023245435.1 Candidatus Shapirobacteria bacterium
GTTTGATTATCTCCAACAATAGATGTATATGATTTGGCATAACAACATATTCCAATAAATTAACATTAGGAAAATGTTTTGGTATGTCAACTAAACATTGATATGCAATTTGTCCACGAAATGACAAAACAATTTCATTATCAACAATCTTTCTAAAAAAATTATTATGATGGGCCGTACAAATAGTTATAAAATAAATTCCTGGAGACGAATAATTCCAATTTATTTTTCGATTACTTTCAATCTTATAACAATCCAAAAATCTATCCATAAATAATATTACGCCTTTTTTAATGCTAAAATAACCCATGTCTTCAGATAAAATTAAATTAAATTCCCATCAATCAAGTAAAAGAAAAAATAATTTTTATTTTCTTTTTTAATTAATAATTTATTTATGAAATTAAATTCTCATCAACTCCGTAAAAGTTCAGTCGGGCAGGGGAGTCATCATCAAAAAAATTCTAAAAAAAATCCCATTGTTTTAGTTTTAGATAATGTTTTAGATACCTACAACATCGGTTCATTTTTTCGACTCGGCGATGCCTTAAATGTGGCAAAAATTTATTTATGTGGACCTGTTGTCACCCCCCCCAATTTAAAAATTCACCGTGCCTCAATTGGCACTTGGAAATGGGTACCTTGGGAACATTATTTCACCACTGATGAATGTTTAATTAAATTAAAAAAAGAAGGCTATCAAATAATTGCTTGTGAACAAAATAAAAATAGTGTTTTATATAATAAAACTAATTATAAATTTCCTTTAGCTATTGTCGCTGGATCAGAAATGAATGGAGTGGGGGAGTCAAGTTTAAAATTATGTGATCAAGTTGTCGAAATTCCTATGTATGGCGTTAATAAATCTCTCAACGTTTTGGTGGCAACATCGGTCATATCTTTCAAAGCTATTTCCGAGCTAAAATAGTCAATATTTTACCCTATCTTTCCATATATTTTGCCTATTGTTAAGCTAATTTTAAGTGGTAGAATTAATTTAACTCAATAATAAGGGTTTTTTTATGCCAGATACTCAAAAATATACCGGAGAACAAATCGTCGTTTTAGAAGGTCTTGAACCTGTTCGTAAACGCCCCGCCATGTATATCGGTTCCACCGATATTCGTGGACTACATCACTGTTTAACAGAAATTATCGACAATTCTATTGACGAAGCCTTGGCTGGTTTTGCCAAAAATATTTGGATTATAATTCACAAAGACAATTCGGCCACTGTTGCCGACGACGGTCGAGGTATCCCCATCGACATCATGCCCAAATACAAAAAACCTGCTCTTGAAGTCATTATGACCACCCTTCATTCAGGGGGAAAATTTGAAGGTACCGCCTACAAAGTTTCGGGTGGTTTACACGGAGTTGGCGCTGCCTGTGTCAACGCTCTATCTTCATTGTATCGAGTTGAAATTCGACGTGACAAAAAAGTATATTCTATGGAGTTTTCCAAAGGAGTTGTTAAAAATAAATTACAAATAATTCCTCATAGCCAAATAGAAAGTTTAATTAAATTATTACCCGACAACACTACTGGCACTACCACTACTTTTTATCCCGACCCCGAAATATTTAAAGAAACAACCGAATTTGATACCAAAACAATTATCAAATCACTCAAAGATCGTGCTTATCTTACCTCCAAAATTTATTTTCATTTTTTTGATGAGCGTAATGACACCGAACACCATTATTATTTTGAAGGTGGAATTTTATCACTTTTATCTGAAACCAATAAAGGCAAAATTGTTCTTCATCCCCCCATTTATATTCACAATAGTGCCGATGAAATTGATGTCGAAGTTGCTATCCAATACAATGATACTTTCCAAGAAAATACTCCATCTTTTGTCAACATTATTAACACTCACGAAGGTGGAACTCATCTTTCTGGTTTTAAATCAGCCTTAACCAAATCAATCAAAGACTACGCCGAACGTAAAGAAATGATAAAAAACAAAGATGACGTCATTTCTGGTGATGATGTTCGCGAAGGCTTAACTGCCATAATTTCCCTAAAAATGGGCAGTAAAGACTTACAATTTGAAGGACAAACCAAGGGTAAACTTGGTAATTCTGAGGTTCAACCGATTGTTTCCAAAATTGTCCGCGAAGGTCTTGATATTTATTTTGAAGAACATCCCGATATTGCCAAAACCATTGTTGGCAAAGCTTTATTAACTATCCAAATTCGTAAAGCCGCCAAGGCCGCCAAAGACGCCATTATGCGCAAAGGTGCCTTTGATTCTTTGGGTCTTCCTGGTAAATTGGCCGATTGTCAATCAAAACATCCCGAAGAATGTGAAATTTATATTGTCGAAGGGGATTCGGCCGGTGGTAGTGCCAAACAAGGTCGTGACCGTAAATTTCAAGCTATTTTACCTTTGTGGGGTAAAGCCCTAAATACTGAAGGGATGCGTCTTGACAAAGTTGTCGGTTCCGATAAACTAAAAGACTTAATTATTGCCCTAGGTATGGGTATTGGTGATACTTTTGATCTTACCAAACTTCGTTATCACCGCATTATTTTGATGTCCGATGCTGACGTTGATGGTGCCCACATTGCTGTGTTATTGATGACTTTTATGTTCCGCCATTTACCAGGGTTAATTGAAAATGGTTATGTGTATATTGCTATGCCACCGTTGTATCGCATAAAACAAGGTAAAAAAATTGAATATGTATATACTGACGAAGAAAAAGAAGAAGTTTTAAAAAAGTTAAATGGGGAAAAAGTTGAAATTCAACGATATAAGGGTTTGGGAGAAATGAATCCCACTCAATTATGGGAAACAACCATGAACCCCGAGACTCGTTTACTTAAAAAAGTTTCTATTATTGATGCTGAACGTGCCGATGAGATATTTAGAATTTTAATGTCCGAAGACGTCCCCCCTCGCAAAAAATTTATTGTCACCCACGCCCATTTAGCAACATTGGATATATAAAATATGCAAAAAATATTTGAAATATTATTCGCTTTATCACCATTTATATTTGTAATTTTTCTAATTACTTTTTTGATAATTTCAATTGTTAAATTTAGCCACAAAAAACTAAAAAAATATCCGACATATTGGTTAATATTAACTTTATTAGGATTGATAGTAATCATTTCAGTTGAAATTAATGGAACAAACAATCCGTTACTATTTGTAGGTTTTGTTGCCTCAGTTTTCGGTGCTTATAAAACTTATACTAAGTTAAAGAAAAATAAATAATATGCCACAAGATACAACAAAAAATACAGTCGTAGAAAATGATAAAGTTTTTATCAATAATCAAGGCAAAATTTTGGATGTTGATATTGTTAACGAAATGGAAAAATCGTATCTCGATTACTCCATGTCAGTTATCGTCTCTCGTGCTCTTCCTGATGTTCGTGACGGTCTAAAACCTGTTCACCGTCGCATTATTTACGCTATGAACCAAATGGGATTATCAGTTACCGGGAAAAATGTAAAATCTGCTGCTGTTGTCGGTGATGTTATGAAATCGTACCATCCACACGGTGATTCATCGATTTACATGGCTTTAGTTCGCATGGCTCAAGATTTTTCCATGCGATATATGTTGGTCAATGGTCAAGGAAATTTTGGATCTATCGACGGCGACCCACCAGCCGCTATGAGGTATACCGAAGTTCGCATGGCCAAAATGACTCCCGAAATGATTGCCGATATCAACAAAGATACTGTTGAAATGATGGATAACTACGACGCTTCTACCAAAGAACCAACCGTGCTTCCCGTTCGTGTCCCCAATCTTTTATTAAACGGTGCCGAAGGTATTGCCGTCGGTATGGCCACCCGGATTCCTCCCCACAATTTAAAAGAATTGTGTTCTGGTTTAAATTTAATGCTTGATACTGCCACCTTAGAAAAAGTTGAAGATTTAACCGAATTTAAGGAAGTTCCTGACAATCAATTAACCACTCAGGAATTAATTTTTAAACCAATTCGAAAATTAGAAAGAACTCACTTTATTTTTGAATCTTCCGCCACCATCGAAGAATTAGTTAAAATCATTACCGGTCCCGATTTTCCCACTGCTGGTGAAATTTATGGTAAAACCGGAATTGTCGAAATGTATGCCACTGGTCGAGGTAAATTTATTATCCGTGGCAAAACCAATATCGAAGAAACCAAGTCTGGCAAAATTCGAATCATTATTAGTGAGTTACCTTATCAAGTCAACAAATCAGAATTTGTTCAAAAGATAGCGGAACTAGCCCGCGATAAAAAAATCATTGGTATTAGCGACCTTCGCGATGAATCGGACCGCCACGGTATCCGGGTTGTCGTCGAACTTAAAAAAATCAGCAAACCTAAAAGTATTTTAAATAAAATTTACAAATATACCGCCCTTCAATCATCATATTCTGCCAATCTTTTGGCGTTAGTCAACGGTGTTCCTCAAACTTTAAATTTACGTCAAATATTACTTTTATTTTTGCGACATCGTGAACAAATTATTCGCCGTCGCACTATTTTCGATCTT
This sequence comes from Candidatus Shapirobacteria bacterium, assembly GCA_023245435.1. GTDB lineage: Bacteria > Patescibacteriota > Microgenomatia > UBA12405 > UBA12405 > UBA12158. Next base: position 4,513 of record JAHFKH010000029.1, read on the forward strand.
AAAGCCAATTATCTTCGTTCTCATATTTTAGAGGGACTAAAAATTGCTCTAGACAATTTAGATGAAGTCATCAAAACTATTCGAGCTTCGGCCACGGTTGATGATGCACGAACCAATTTAATGGCCAAATTCAAATTTAGCGATTTGCAAGCCAACGCTATTTTGGAAATGCAACTTCGTCGTCTCGCCGCTCTGGAACGTCAAAAAATTGACGATGAATTTACTGAAGTTCAAAAAATTATTGCTGACCTAACAGCCATTGTTACCATTCCCGAAAAAATGGTTAATGTCATCAAAAGTGAAAACGCCGAAATTATGGAAAAATTTGGCGATCCACGTAAAACCAAAATCTTTGCTAAGGGTCTTGATCAATTTTCTGAAGAAGACTTAATTCCCAATGAACCAACTTTAGTTACTATCACCCGCAGTGGTTATATTAAACGTTTATCCAAAGATACCTATCGCTCCCAGCAACGAGGCGGAGTCGGCATTAGTGGAATGTCAACCAAGGTCGAAGACGAAGTTGAAAATATGTTTTTTGTTAACACTCACGACGAACTACTTTTCTTTACCAACAAAGGCCGCAGCTTTAAAACCAAGGTTTGGGATGTTCCCGAATCCAGTCGCCAATCCAAAGGTCAAGCTATCATTAATTTAATCAATATTGTTGCTGGTGAAACCGTCCAAGCCATTTTGCCTTTGCGCAAAGAAAACCAAGATAAATTCATTATTTTAGCCACTAAAATGGGCATTATCAAAAAAACAGCCATCGACAAATTTGCCAATGTCCGTCTCTCAGGTTTAGCTTCAATCAAGCTTGATGACAAAGACCAACTTGTTTGGGCCAAAACTACTTCGGGAAACGATCAAATCTTTTTAGTCTCACGCCATGGCAAATGTATTCGTTTCAATGAAACTGACACTCGACCTATGGGCCGTCATACTCGTGGAGTAAAAGGCATAACTCTCAAACCGGGTGATGAACTAGTTTCTATGGACGTTTTACCACCCCGCCAACCCAATTCCTACCGCCATTTATTGGTTATTGCCGATAACGGAGTTGGTAAACGCTCCGATGCCTACTTATACCCACTACAAAAACGAGGCGGACTAGGAGTCAAAGCTTCAAATTTATCCGCCAAAACCGGTTTTATCGCTGTAGCTGGGGTCGTTTCCCAAAAAGACAGTGAAGTTATTATAATTTCTCGCAAAGCTATCACCATTAAATTACCTTTAAAAGATATTCCTGTTTTATCTCGCAATACCCGAGGTGTAATTTTAATGAGGTTAAAAACTGCCGATGATAAGGTCAATGCTATGACTATCCTTGCCGCAGTTGAAGATGAAAATAATATAGGCCAAACTAAAAAATAATTATAAGATACTCTTATAATATCGCTTAGCAGTCAGAGTAGGGGAGTGATAACCAGATTCAAAAAATTAATTTTGGCCTATCTTAGGCATAAATTACATTGTAATCACCGATATGTATATTGGCACCCCAAACAGGGGATTGATAATAGGGTTTAAATTTCTAATTTTCTCCTATTTTAGGGATAATTTATCTATCCCTATTACCACTGTGATATTTATCATGAACTTGGCGTAATCGAGAATCGGTAATGTGAGTATAAATTTGGGTTGTCGCAATATTGGCATGACCCAGTAGTTCCTGAACCGATCTTAAGTCAGCTCCAGCTCGTAGCAAGTCTGTCGCCATTGAATGTCGCAAGGTATGAGGTGTTGCTAGTACTGGTAGCTTGGCCGCCACCACATAATGTTTAACCAATCTTTGGATTGATCTTGAAGTTAGCCTCATTTGCTCTTCTGTACTTTCAATTTCTTTCTTACCCCCATAGCGAATAAACAATGGTTTAAATTTATCCATTCTTGATTTGATGTATTTTTCCAACAAATCTGCTGCTTGGTGACTTATAAAAACTACCCGCGATTTGCCACCCTTACCAATAATGCCAAATTCTCGTAACTTTAGGTTAATTTGATCACGGTTTAAAGCTACTAGTTCAGATACCCGTAAACCCGTCGAAAATAATAATTCTAAAATAGCTCGGTCACGTAAACCAACTTTGGTCGAAGTTAATGGCATAGCCAGTAATCTATTCATTTGGTCATTGTCCAAAAACTTTAACGAATGATCCTTATTTTTGGGCACTTCAATTTTTTCCGGTGCCATCACCGAATAATCATTTTTAATCAACCATTTTAAAAATGACCGGATAGCAATGGCATAATAACCCTGAGTTACACTTTTCATCATTCCCAAAGTTCCTGGCTGTCGCGACAAATGTAACCTAAAATTGCGAATATTATTCATATTAATGTCTCCAATCTCTGGCTCAGCAATTCCCGAATCAATTAAAAACTTTTCAAACTGATCAAGGTAATGTCGATAGTTTCTAATTGTTAATTTCGACGAGTTACGTTCTACCTCTAGATATTCCATAAAACTAGATATCGACTGCCGTAATTTCATTAATCTAGGCTAACATAACCGTGGGTGTTTATCCAATCATCAATTGTAGCGCCTCTGGTGAAGTCATATACAATTTTACCCTGTCTTTAGGTATTTTATAATAGCGGGGGAGTCAAGTCTCAATTTTATGCCTAGCCAACAAAGCTAAAAGCCAAACCAAATCCAGGGGAATTATGCCCTTATTTAATATTTAGATAAATCAAATATTTGTAATAAAAATTAAAAATTATAAATTAAAAATTAAATGTAATTTAGAGGTCTCCCCCGGTCTCTCCAGTATAGATAGTCGTAAAAGATACATTGTGCGACTATGGTAATTAAGTCAAGTAACCACTAGGGAACTACTCTTCTACAAATACACACAAAGAAATATAATCGAGCATTATATATTGTTAACTATTAATTAATATTTAACAGACTTGCTATCTGCCCCTACCCCAGTAATCACTCTGATATAGTCATCTGCTAATATACTTATCCACAAGACTATATCACACTATATCATCAATCTGTGAAAATTATAGGATATTATGTGAAAATATGTCCTATAATACGGCACTACTCCCCTAGCCCCAAGGATTGGTCAAAATTATTGCTACGGTAATTGCTATCCCAATTAAACCATAATTAGTCAGCACTGATTTAAACAAACGATCTTTAATGTCGGCTTGAAACAAGCCTGACAAGACGTAGATAGCACAAACCAAGTAAATCGACCCTCGAAACACACCTACCGGCCAAAAAGAAAACGCCAAAGCTAGTTCCCCCATCACAAACCCGGCTATAGTCGCATACACCCATTTACCCTTATCAACCCCATCATCGGGCAATTCAATCGCTATCGCCAAAAATTGATATAAAAATAAAACTATCGACACCACCCCCACCACCAAAAAATTAATCCAAAAGGCCCATCTAAACGACAAAATACTGTTAAATACAAAAAATGCCGAAAATAAGGTAAAAATTAAGCTAGAAGTATAAGCTGCACGATACAATGGTACTGTTTTAAACCCAATTGCCACCAAAAATACATTTTCTACCAAAAATAATAAATAAATTACTAAACCAAAAAAGACTGATAGTAAAACCATATAGAACTGATTTGTCGGTAACAAAGCACAAAATAATGAATAACCCAAAGCAAAAATTAAAGGCAAAATAATTACCATCAATTTTTGGTCAATATTATTTTCAAATATCACTCCCAGCCCAAACCAAAAACAAAACACTACCAATCCAATTTCTAAGGCCAAACCAAAATATCTTGATTCTACTGGCAACCACAAATACAAATAAAAACCGGCCATTGATAACAAAGTTGAAATAAAATATTTCCACCGTTTAGACATTGAGTGTAAATCCCGAAAAAACATTAACCACATCATCATGTTCTTCCAAAGCATCGATTAAGTCCATTACTTTGGCCACCTCATCTTCGGAAGCCAATTTTACCATTTGCGTACATTTCATAATTATTTCTGCATTTACCACCTCGATTCCCAAATCTTTAACTTTCTTTTCTAATTTTGACAAATTTTCTACTTCGCAATTAATTATTTTATCAGAATAATCGGACAAACCACTATCGATTAATATCAATTCTTCTTCGTCAGTCAAATCTCGTCCTATTTCAATTTCCCCCAATCGATCAAACATATAATCCACACTCCCCTCGCTTCCCAGCGACCCCCCAATATCGCGGAACAATAATTTTATTTCACTCAGTGTTCTATTTTTATTATCCGTTTCCACTTCAATCACCAGCGGCACTGAAAATGGTCCATAACCTTCAAACCGACAAGTCACCAAATTTGCTTTTCGCTCAATATAACGAGATTGTAATCTTTCAATATTTTCTCGAGGCATATTAACTGCTTTTGCCTGATCTATGGCAGTTTTTATTGATACTGTATTACCCGAACGCAAGGCTGTCATAATATTTTTCGAGGCTTTGGTAAACACTTCGCTTCGTTTTTTATCAACTGCCCCCTTTCGATTTTTTATATTTGCCCACTTAGAGTGACCTGACATATGTTTGGCTATATTTTACCATTTCTTCGACCTGTGTACCCAATACCAACTCCACTATTCCCACTCGATCGTTTATAGAACAATTTAAAATTGTTGCCAGTGTCTCGACTACCTTTTTTGATTCACTTTTAAAATCAACATATATTTGACATTTTTCTTGTAACTCCCCTGTTTGTACCGAAGTTACCATCAAACCCCACCATTGTAATCTGTCGGCCACCATATTTCCAAATCCATTTTTACCCGAAGAATTAATAATATTTAATTTAATATCTTTTGCTATCACTTTGCTATCTGACATATCTCGAGGCATAATTTCGTCCAAATTATCAACCTTCAACAATTCTCTTTTCCATAACCAATCATCCTGT
>JAHFKH010000003.1:0-15213 GCA_023245435.1 Candidatus Shapirobacteria bacterium
AGGGCATGTAGCTCAGCTGGTTAGAGCACCGATCTTATAGGTCGGGGGTCCATAGTTCGAATCTATGCATGCCTACTTGATTTTAGTCAGTGGGAAAAATTTTATTTCCTGCTTCAGTTAAAAGATCGGTTGCTCTGATAAAAGATTCATCTGATAACTCACGAGGAGTACCATCTGGATTGAACAACACATTAATCCCAAGAGCGAGGCGACGATAATCTATCTCTATTTCAGCGGTTCCCCTGTTTTTTTGATGGGCAAGTGTTGAATCGCCTTTTTTAAAAATTAGTGGAATTATTGACATATTGTTGTATTTTAATATAAATAACAAAAAAGCCCCCATAAAGGGGACAATTTTGTATGTTGCGGAGCCTGGAGTTGAACCAGGTCTGTCAGATTATGAGCCTGACGTGCAGCCGTACACTACCCCGCATATAGTTTTAAAGAACGATTAGAAGTATATCACTACTTTAGTGCCGACTCTAGCGCTTGATTTCGGGCTTGGAGATGATTTAATTTGGCTTCAAGTTGAAGCAGTGAAGCCTGAGCCGAACGAATGACAACAACTTGGTGATAGATACCCAACAGAGTTGAAAATATAAAAAAACAGAGAATAATCCGAATTATAAGGTTTTTTATCATAAAAGGTTGTTTTACGACCTAATTAATGGTACTATAAGATAATTTTTGAATATAAATAAATGATCTCACTAAATGATGCACTAAACCAGTTTAGCAAATCCCTGACTTCAAAGGGAAAATCGATTAATACTGTCGTGGCTTATAAAGGCGATATTAACCAGTTAATTCGATTTTTGTCTGACAAAGAAAAGATTGATACGATTGAGTCAATTACGGTTAAAAATATTGAAAATTTTAAGAAAGATTTGACGGATAATGGCTATACTGCCAAGTCAATTTCTCGTAAATTAAATTCAATTAAAAACTTTTTTTCATATTTAAAAATTGAAGGTAAATGTGAAATTGATCCTTCAACTGAAGTCAAACATCCAAAATATGAAAATGAAGCTCCAAAGATTTTAAAAGCAGTAGAATACCGATCTTTGCGTGATGCTTGTCGCAATGACATTCGAGCTTCAGCAATTGTAGAACTTATGTTACAGGCTGGTTTGAGAATTAAAGAAATTGAAAATATGAAAATGAGTGATGTCAAAGATAATGAAGTGATGATTGAAAGTTATGAAAGTCACCCAACTCGAACTGTACCTTTAAATAATTCGGCTAAAACTGCATTAAAAAGATATATTGAAGAAATTAGAGTGGAAAGTAAAAGCAAAAATGTTTTTATTACTAAAACCGGAAGAATTTTATTGGCGCGAAATATTCGAAGCTTACTTGATCGATATTTTACTAAAGCCGATATTAAGGATATAAAAGTCAATGATTTGCGAAATACCTTTATTGTGTACCAATTAAAATCAGGAGTACCAATTGATGTGGTGTCACAAGTGGTGGGTCATAAACGAATTTCCACTACCGAAAAATATTTGGAATTGATTGATAATAAAGAAGAAACTAAAGGAATTAAATTAAAAGAATTATAAATTAATTTAAAAATGGTAGATAAGGATTTAACTCAAAAATATTTTTGCATAGCTAATGATGGTGGAGGTTGTTTATTTAAATTAATGTGTGGACCGCATAAAAATGAAACCAATAGCAGCGAGATACCAATTTGTCGTACAGGTGCTAGATTATTAGCTAACTTAGCTGAAGATTATTATCCTAAGATGAGTTATACAATTGAACCAAGTTCTGATTCACCAGAAATTAGGCTCAATTTAATAAAAGAACCTTCAAAAGAGATAATGGCTTTTATCGAAAATGGGGAAATTAAAAGACGTATTATATTTAATTATTTTGCGTAGATTTATCCAATATTAAAAGAATTATAAATTAATTTAAAAATATAATGGCAAATATTAAAATTGAAAAACCGTGCGAGCATTTAGTTACTATGGAACATTACGGTGATTTATGTACTCGAGAGGTTGACGTTCCCCCAGATAGAGCATGTCTATCTTGTACGTTATATTTAAAACCAGTTGATCAAACACCAAAAACAGAAGTTGATAAAGTAATTGAAACTAATTTTTTATAATCTGGCGCGTTTGGCAATATCGGATTCAACGATGGCGAGTGGTCGACCATATTTAAGTGACGAGAGTTTTTTAATCATTTCCGCCATTTTGGGATTACCTGGCTTTTTCTTTTCGGCAGCAGCAACACTAATGGAAAATGGAGGTTTGGGGGTACCATTAATTAAAGTTTTTAAGTAAATTTCGCCTGTCCCTAGGTTTAATAAATCATGTTCACCAAAGGTGGGTTGAAATTGGTGGCTCAAAAATCCAGCATCAGAAATACCGACTCGAAACGAACAAATTGAACCAACGTTACCAAAAACAGCATTTTTGACTTCTTCGTCCATTTGGGAAACGAATTGATTGGCGACCGTTAAATTTAAATGATATTTACGGGCTTCAGATAAAATAATGGCAAAATCTTGGGTGGCAAAATTTTGAAATTCATCGACATATAAATAAAAATCGCGACGAAGAGCCTCCGGAGTATCTTGTCGACTCATAGCAGCAATTAAAATTTTGGGGATTAACACTAGACCTAAAAATGCAGAATTTTCCTCCCCTATCGTACCCTTGGCTAAATTAATAATTAAAATTTTGCCTTCGTCCATGGCTTGTCTAAAATTAAATGATGAAGTTGATTGACCAATAATATTTCGCATCATGGTATTGGTAATAAAACGGCCAAATTTGGAAACGATATAATCTAGCACTTCTGATTTGTGGAAATCATTGGTTTGAGCAATTTGATCGGTCCAATAACGCCTAACCATAGGATCTTTTACCTTGGGTAATAAATATTGAACATAAGATGGATCGGTTAAACAACGAACAATTTCAATAAATGTAGCACCGGGCTCGGACATGACCGTTAACATAATATTGCGAATAGCGTGTTCAAACCTCGGCCCCACTATACCAGTTTTGTACGGATCGTAAAGTTTGTACATCAAATTGATGATTGATGAAGTCACAAAATCTTTTTGATCATCTCGATCACATTCCATCACATTGAAACCCATGGGGCGTTCGGTTTGGGAGGGATCAAAATAAATAACATCATCAACGCGTTCGGGGGGGATACGTTCCAAAATACTTTCATAGGTATCGTGAGGATCGATAAAACAAACCCCTTTGCCGGCTTTAATATCTTGCAGGGCCATATCGGCCAATAACCAAGATTTTCCCACACCAGTTTGTCCCACAATATAAAAATGTCGTTGACGATCGGAATCGGTCATGCAAAATTTGGTATCAACACCGCGATAAATATTGTCACCAATATATAATCCGGTTTGAGGAGAATCGGGTGGTGCCGCGGCTTTTTTAGCTTTTAGCCAATGGATATTGGGGGTTTCAATTGATTTATTGGGTAAATGAAAAATTGAAGCAATTTCGTCCACTGATAAAATTGTTTTATTTTTATGCCAATAAATTACGGGGTATTTATAAACAAAATCGTCGACAAAAAATGAATTTAAATGAATTTTGCGACCGGAAAGTTTGTTCCACGATGATTCAAATTGAGTAAAACAAGCTTTTAAATTGCCCATGTTTCGCTTGGAAATGTCGGCCGTCGGCGCAATAGAAATAAGTCTTAAGGCAGTTTCAAAACCGGTTCTACCTGATTTATTTTCTATAGCTTCAAGTTGGCGAGCATCAACTTTGTAGCTAGCTTTTTCAGCATTACTTTCTGCTTTTTTGGTTGAAGAAATAAAACCCCGACCAGCCCGAGACCATGACCCATCCGTCGGGCTTAAAACCATTTGAACTGCCATAGTTTCACCAACTGCTAGTTTTGATAATACCGAAGTTATGGAAGAAAGTGGATCGGTAGGGATTTCTTTGTAAGTTTTTAAAGGATAAAAAGGAGTCTTTTTGAGACCTAACCAAGCATAATCAACATGACCACTTTCAAAAAAAATATTTGGTTCATCAACAGGACGAATGTCGGCTCCGGCATAAACGCTGTAAAATTGTTTTTCAACTAAATCTTGATATTTTTTGGGAATACTAATATAAAATTTAATATCATCGTGAGTTCCAATAATTTCTAGGGAAAAAGAAGGCTGAGCTTGAAATCGAGACAGAAATTTAAATTTGGGAGATTTGTATAAGGTACCAAGTGAAGCCAAAATATTTTCAGTAGCGTCAATTTTAATTTCATTGTCTTGGGGTACAGCAACTAATAAGGTAACCAAATCGAGTGATCGTTTTTCTCTGTCTTTCCAGCGATACCATAGTGTAAAAAAATAAAATAAAACCCAAAGTAAAATAAAAACAAAAACACTAGAAATAGCGAGACTAAGATAACCCATAAAAGTAGTAACAATAGTTTCAGGAATCATCAGGTTTAAAGGAAATATTCCCTTCTTTTAATTTTATCTCACGAAATAAAAATTTAGATAACCACAAACCAACATCATCAATACGTTTTTTAAAACCTGATACAAAAGTTGTTCGGGTGATTGGTAAAACAATTTTTGGATTTGTAGAAACTGATGGTGTTAATTGAGGTTGACCGTTTGGATCAAAGGTTGGAGTGGCAGCTGGTGGCTGTTCCATTCTTTGTAAAAAAGATCGAAGCTCGGGGGGAACGGGTGCTTCTTTTTTTTGATCAACAATTTCTCGGGGAAGAACCGGCTTTGTTTCAGCCGATATCTCGGGAGTGGATTTTAAAGTTTCATTGATGTCGGCCATTGAAATAGTATAGCTTAATTTAAATGTAGTATCATCAAACATATCTATGCAAAAACAAGATTTTTTGGAAATACTAAAAAATTATAGGGATTTAATTTCGCCAACGGTGATTAAGTATGTAACAGATTCACTAAAGTTTCCAAAATATTGTCAAATTGAGACAAAATATCAAAATTTAATAAACTTTCAAGAAAATTTAATTTTGGAATATCCTAAAAGATTAGGAAAATATTTAAGACCAACATTGTTGATGTCAACGGCTTTGGCGATGGGAACAACAAAAGAAGAGGCAATACTTGGTGCTGCGGCAATGCAGTTATCCGAAGAGTGGATATTAATTCACGATGATATTGAAGATGATTCGGAACAGCGTCGTGGTTTACCAACACTCCAAAAAATTTATGGGGTGCCATTGGCAATAAATGCAGGTGACGCACTTCAGGTAATTATGTGGAAGATGATTGGAGATATTGATAATAAAAAAATTTTTGAAGAATTTTATCAACTTCTTAATCGGACAACTTTGGGACAAACAATTGATATTAAGTGGAATCAGGAAAATAAAATGGATATTACCGATGATGATGTTTATTTGATACTCGAAAGCAAAACCTGTTATTACACAATTTCGGGACCGATGAGATTGGGAGCTATTATGGCGGGGGCAAATAACCAAGAACTAGATATTATATATAAATTTGGTCTAAATTTGGGACGATCTTTTCAAATAATTGATGATATTTTAGATATTACCACTGATTTTGCGGGACAAAAAAAGCAGAAATATAATGATATTTATGAAGGTAAAAGAACTATTCCCCTATCGCATTTATTAAAAAGGGCAAGCTCTGACGAGTCAATAGAAATTACTAATATTTTGGCAAAAAGTAGAAATGAAAAAACTGAAGAGGAGGTACTAAGAATTATTGAATTAATGAAAAAATATAAATCAATTGAATCTGCCAAAGAATTGGCAATCAAATTTTCACAAGAAGCCAAGGCAATATTAAAAAACGAAATGCCTTTTATCAGAGTCTCGCCATATCGAGAACAGTTGGAAAGTGCGATTGATTTTATTGTGAATCGAGACCATTAATTTGCTAATCTTATATTATGTTTACGACTCGGTATCATAAACTGTTGTTTTCGGTATCGCTGATGTTTTTCTTTTACACTTTGTTTGATGGAATATTGCTATATATTTTGCCAATAAAAATAACATCTTTGGGTTATTCCAAATCTCAAATGGGATTAATAATCGCTTTGAGTAATATTTTTGGAGCAATTTTTGATTTTCTGCTTGCCAAATTTATTACCAATACTAGTTATCGTCGATTATTTTTGGTGGTATATGCCTTGTGTTTTATTTATCCACTGTTAATTTGGTCGAGTAAAACTTTGCCACTATTTATTTTTTCAATGGCGGTATGGGGGTTATATGGCGATTTAAGTTCGTATGCGACTTTTGATTTTGTGTCACGTCGGTCGCGACCAAAGGAACATTGTAAAAGTTTTGGAGTAATAGGTATATTTAGAAGTTTGGGATATTTGATGGCACCAATTGTGGTAGGGATAATAACTTTGGAAGCAGTGACGTTTATGCCTTATTCAGTTGCAATTTTGGCCGTGTTTATGGCATTGTTTTTTTATGTATGGCTAGTGTCGCTATCACCAAAAAAAGATTCTCACCTGTATGATCATAAAGCCAAATATCGCCATTTTAATTTTTTTGCTGAATATAAAATATTGCAGAAAGTGGCCAAGGTGTTGTTGCCGGTTTTATTTTTTAATGTTAGTTTAAATATTTTTGATTCGATGTTTTGGACAATTGGTCCAATTTTTTCGGAGTCATTTATTGGTTTCAAAAATTTTGGGTGGCTATTTATGTCGGCTTATACTTTGCCAGTTTTGGTTATCAATTGGTTTATCAACCCGATCGTTTTAAAATTTGGTAAAAAGAAGACAGCTTTTGTATCTTTTTTTATTGGAGGACTGATATTGTTACCAATTTGCTTGGTAACCAACCCAGTGGCAATAATTATTTTGGTTTTTATATCGTCTTTGGCCAATTCAATTGCTTGGCCGGCATTAGCAGGGGCGTATGCAGACTATATTTCTGAATCGCGATCTTATCAAAAAGAAATTGAAAGTTTGACTGATTTTACTTACAATATTGGATTTATCATTGGTCCAATATTGGGCGGAGTATTGGCTGATTTGGTGGGAATTAAAAATACTTTTTCAGTGTTGGCAACTTATTCGATGATAATTGTAATTATTTTATTGATGGTAACACCAAAACATATTAACGTAGTTTTACACCGAAAATAAAATTATCTTTTGACTGATTTGTCGGTTTTAAAGTTGTAACATTCGGGGATAAGGGAGGTGGGATAATTTGGGTAATTTACTAAATCTTGACAATCGATGGTACCGTTACCATCCCAAACCAATTTCCATTGACCGCCGACTTTGGCAGCAAACCACATTCCCCCACCGCCCTGTTCAGAAGCACCTCCAGAACTGTAATCGCCAATTATTTTTGAAACGGCAATGTTTAAATTGCCAGCGTTAGGACCATGTTTGGCAATTAATGCCTGTTTTATGGCTGATTTTATAATACTTGTTTCATCGATAGCGGGAATAGTGGTTGGAGCTGGGGCGAGAGTGGGTGTGGGTGCGAGTGTAGGAGTTGAAGGGATAACAGGTGGAGTTTGAAACTGACAACGACTGAGAAAAATAATGGAAAATAAAACAAGAAAAATTTTATTTTTATTCATAAAATTTATTATACTCTTGACCTGACCTCAGCGTCTTTTATTTTTTGATAAAGTCCACAGCTCATTTTGCCTTCCCAACAAATTTTTTGAGTAATACAGGTGACACCGGCAGACGCAAAAATGGTGGGGGCAACTTTTTTGACGGACTGTAACATTAAATTGGCCATAGTTTGTATTTCCCATTGAGCGCGACGACAACAACGAAGTTCTAAAAAATGAAGTAAGGCTCGAGCATTAAAAGTGACGACGATTTTGGTCTGCAATGATTGGGGTTGTAAATAACGAGCATCTTCGGCCTTTATGCCAACATCAATCATTTCGTTGTAAAGATTTTGAACATCTTTTAAAATTTTTGTATATTTTTTGTAAATAATTTTATTATTTTTAACGGCGATGGGGATGACAAATTTAGCATCGCCTCTTTTAACGTAACGACCAGATTGAATAGAATAGGCAGTACCAACCCGATGGCGAACGAGTTGAATTTCGGTAATGCGTGAGACTCCTTCGACACCAAAAGTAAAACTAGCGTGTTCCAAAGTCGATGTATGACCCGAGGCCAAAACTTGATTGATTAAACGTTGCCGGGTTGGTTTATCAATTTTCTGTTTTAATTCTTTGGCGCCAACACTGGCATAACATTGACGAATGGCAGCGGCCACAACTTGTTCTGGATCTTTGGTATACGATAAAAGCTTAACAATCACTTGATTAGTGTAGCAAATTATTTTTGACGATATTTTTCTAATTTGTATTTTTTTATTATCTCCTCGTAAGTCAAGGCTGGTTCGGGAATACTGGATATGGGCCAAATTTTCCCTAATGTTTCTAAATCTGTTACCTTTGGTAATGTTATTTTTTCAGAATTATTTATGAATATTAACCAGTGTACATCTTTTAATTAATTCTTTTTGTTCTAAGATAGTATTTTTGGGGATAACTTTAAAAAATTCATATTTTTCGACTTGATTGTCGAGACTGATTTTAAAATTTTTAGGTAGTTTACATAAAAAAGCCAAAGATATAGTGTAACCAAAACCACGCTCTTTAACTTCACTAAAATATTCGACGTAACCTAGTGGTTTTTTAACAATGACAGTGGTACCAATTTCTTCAAAGGCAATTCTTTTTATAGTATCAGAAATTTTTTCTTGAAAATAAACCGTACCGCCGGGGATATGCCATTGACCGGCATAACCATTTTTTTGACGTAAAGTAAGTAAATAACCATTTTTAGTTTTAATTAAAAGATCAACACACAGACGAGGTACTTTTGAATAAATTGTTTTAAATTCAGTAAAGGTTAAAGGAAGTTTACGTGACATAAATATTGAATATTGTATTATATATCAAACAATATGAGAACAAATAAAAATGTCCGGGGAATAGTTAAAAAAGATGGAAGTGTTTTATTGATTCATCGTTTTAAAAATGGTGATGAATATTGGGTGGTACCTGGTGGCGGAGTAGAAGAGGGTGAAACTCTTGAAGAGGCATTGTATCGGGAAATGAAGGAAGAAACTAATTTGGATGTAAAAAGTTTTACATGTTTAAAATCAATAGAAACTGAAAATGGGGAACAATATATTTATCAATGTGAAATGAGTGATGGAGAGATTAAGTTGCAAGGACCTGAATTAGAATCGATGGATGAAAACAATCAATATATTTTAACTTGGTTACCAACCGACGATGTTTTAAAACTTAAAACACTTTATCCTGATTGCGTAAAAGAATATTTATAACGTTTTTTAATATGCAGTCCAGCCGGCGTCGGCGGTAATGATGGCACCATTGACCAAACTAGAATCGTCGGAGGCTAAAAATAAGGCAATAGATGCTATTTCACTGGCTTCACCCATTCGTGGATTATTGACTCCACCTGAGGTGGCACGTTCCATCCCAAATTTATCGGGAGCAGTGATAGTTTTGCCAATATTAGTATTAACCCCACCAGGGGCAATAGCATTACAGCGAATACCTAAAGTCGCATATTGAAAACCAATATTTTTGGTCAGACCAACCAAAGCGTATTTGGAAGTGGTGTAAGCCGCTCCAGCTCGAGAACCGGCAATTCCCCCAATTGAAGCAATATTAATAATGACACCTTTTTTCTTTTCCAAAAATATGGGCATAGATTTACGAATTAACATCATTGGACCAGTGGTGTTGACAGCAATTATTTTGTTCCACAATTCGTCAGTTACTTTTTCAACTGGCATAAAATTGTCCATAATACCAGCATTATTTACCAAAATATCCAAAGTGCCATAAGTGCTAATGGTGGTGTCAATTAAATTGTTGATATCGGATTGATTTGAAACATCAGTTTTGATGGCTATTGCTGTGCCACCATTGTTATTTATTTCGGTAGCTACGGCATTGGCACCATCAATATCAAAATCGGCGAGAATAACTTTTGCTCCTTCTTGAGCATATAAAATTGATATGGCTTTACCCATACCCGAGGCAGCACCAGTAACAACAGCAATTTTATTTTGTAGTTTCATATTAGATTAATCTAACATAAAAATAACAATATTATTTTTTCTTTTTTGTGTCTAAATATTTTTTGGCGACTTTGACGGCAATACTGCCACCAGGGATAAACATACCAGCAGCATCGGCACCCAAATCAAATAAAAAGTTTTGATCGAGAACATGTCCTAAATATTCGGAAAATATTCGACTACCAGATTTTATTTCGCCGGTTAAACCATCAACTTCAATAATTGCATCTTTATTTTTAGAAACCCAATGATATTGAAAAGCATAAATTGGATGATAATAAAGATCCATACAAGTTACTTCCACATTTTCCTGAAATATTTTGTCGGCTTCTATCCCCACAATCATTTTTGATAAAGTGTCGCGCATTAGGGCAGAAACTCGAGTTTGAGGTGGAACTAAAATAGAATCTTTGGGAACTGATTTTTCTAATTGCCCGGAAATTACTTTGGGTGATAGGTCTAAATATCGCCTAAGTTCTGGTATAGTTTTACCTGAAACTCCATCGACTAATATTTCCAGTTGCTGTTGCGAGGCACAATGTTCGACAACATTTAAATGATAATGACCATTGACAATATCGTAATCTTTATTTGAAAGTGTTAAAGATTTTACCTCGGGACTACTGGCAGGAACTTGATAATCGGCCGAGCGATCATAGATGTATTTCGATTTGGCAGCAACATGCCAAAATGGTTGATATCGATGTTCAAAATAAATTAATTTAAAATCATCATCCTTGGGTTTTGAAAAAAAATTGGTGACTTGGGAAACAGCATCAAAAGCTGAGGTCTTTTTAACCCAGGCTTTTTCTTGGGCTTCCTCATGAGAAATAGTGTCAATTAATAATAAAATTCTTTGATCAGCAACGTTTATTTGCATTAAGTAAGTATAACATTTTATATCAACCCTAATTTTTCGCCCAGCAAAACAGCGGCATTGTGTTCAATTTTTTCGTTATCTTTGACCTGTAAAATTATTAACAATTTATTTAATGATTTTTGTGATGGAGATTCAATTTTCAGAAATATTCCAACCGGATCAACAGTTTGAGATAAAACAGTAATAGTTTCATCTTCAATTTTTATTTTGTATTCAGAGGAAATGACTGACATTTTTCCCCACTTTTCATAACCCATTTCGATTGCTTTTTGCTGCATCTCATCGGGTGTTCCTGAAAGGTTTATAGTTTTTTCATCGGCATAACCGACATTAGTTTTAATGGTTTTTATTTCGGTTAATGAAGCTGATGTATCACTAAATTGTCGCAATCTAAGGCAAACATTATTGGGGTGATAATTTTTTAAGTCAACCCCAACAGGTTTGTACATCGTATCTTTTAGCCCTGGTAAATTTTGGAGTGAAACATAATTGTCCTCGAGATATTTTTGTCTAGAGTCAGTAATGGGGATGCGGACAGAAATATCGGACATTAGTGATTATACTATTTTAGAATTCCCAAGCCAATAAGACCGGTGAGAATTAGATAAAAGGCAATTAAATAGTTGATTAATTTGGGAAACATTAAAATTAAGATTCCAAAAAGCAATGAAGTTAATGGACTTAAATTATTGATTGATAAATTCATATATTTTTTATAAACCTAACATGCGGATAATAAAGACAATGACGGCGACGACTAAAAGTAGATGAATTAGTCCTCCACCAATGTGAAGTGAAAATCCACCTAACCATGAAATTAAAATTAAAACTAAGATAATATCGAGTAAACCCATATTTTGATTAAATAAACAAATAATAAAGAAAAATGGCGCTGGCCTGCCGGCGGCTATTGATCTTGCTGTTCGCCAGAGGAAATGCGAATTAATTTAACAATTCCCCAAGCGATGAGAATGTAAACGATAATGGCAACCATGGTTCCTGGCTCAAAAATTGAAACAGCCTCCATTCCAGGGGCAACGGCTTTGCGAAAGATACCGTCAAAAGGCATGGTAAAAATACTGGTAACCGTGTAAATAAATCTAACAAAACCGCTGGTGAGACTGGCTCCGGCGATTTTTAAAATTAATCTAAAGGTTAAAAGAATTTCTAAAAATCCGAAGAAGTAATAGACCAAATATTCGTAAGTTTCGGTATTAGTAGCTCCGGTTTTGACCGGAGTACTAATAATTGGGGTGGTGATTATTTCGTTCATATGTTTTTTACATCCTCAACTGTATCTTTGGCAATATTGCTTAACTTTTGAGCTTTAATTTCGGTCTCAAATTTTTTAGCTTCAACTTTCTTTTTAATATCGGCAACGACATTTTTGACTTTGTCCTGATTTTTTTTATTTGACATAACTACGGCGCCAACAACAGCACCGGCGGCAGCAGCGATAATAGGACTTAGATAACCAACACGTTTTTTATTTGTATGCATAAAATTTAAATAAATTAATAATTATTGGGCGGGTTTAACATTGACATCAACCGAATTGGGAACGACAATGGCCGGAGTGGCGACTTCAATTTTGACGGGACCCATTCCCCGTAGTGCAGGAAGGCCATAATAAAAAAATAAAAGACCGAGGGCACCTAACACCAAAATACCAATTAGAAAACCGGTACCATTATCGCCAGACGGTGCTGGACTATTTACGACAGTAGTCATATATTAAAAATACTTAAACAAATAAACTGAGTTAAATTAAAGCTGGGGCTTTTCAATTACAATTTTGGGAGGTAAATAGCAGACAAAAGCTTTTTCAACTAATTTGGTCAATGTAATATCTTCAATAATGGCTTGGGCTTTGGCATGGATTAATAGCTTGGGATTTAAAAATAAAGTGACTCGTTGTTTTCCAGTATTAGGCATATACACATACTACAACTAGTTGAAGTACTTGTCAATGATGTAATAGTACATCATTGATTAAAAAAACTTGATTTTGCCTAAGTAGAGGTAATTTATCCATAGCAAAAAAACCATATTCGGACACTTCAATTGTGGGGGTAAAGTCACCTCCAATTAATACTCCGGTATAACATATATCTAACCTAGCAGTATCGCGATCGGTGCGAATTTTTAAATTTTCATCAACCGAAACAACTAACCCCGATTCTTCTTTGATTTCACGCTCGAGCCCTTCGCGAGGGTGTTCACCTTTTTTTAAATAGCCACCGGGCAGGCTCCAAGCATGCGAACGATATGTATGTTTAAATAATAAAATTTCTTTTTGTTCGTTTAAAATAATACCGGTAACGCCGACCAAAAATTTATCTTCTAATAGACGCATGGCAAAAAGCTGAATATTTTTAGGAATTATCACAGGGCGTTTTTATCGTCATTGGTAACTTCTGGTTCGTGTTTTATTTTTTCATTTTCAATTTCAAGTTGATGAACTCGTTTGGTAAGTTCCAAAACATCTTCCTTTTCTTTTTTTAACTGATTATTTTTGCCACGCATTGCAAAATAAGTGGAAACAGATGATATTAAATGAACTAAATATGAAACTAAAAGACCAAAGACAACGGAACCAACAATGACATAAAAAAGCGGGATATTGGATAAAACATATGAGCCTAAATTGACTGTAACTGGGGCAAAATTAAATTTTGAAATATAAACAAGAAACGAGCCCACCACCAAGAGTAAGATTAAAATTATCATACAAATTGTTAAATACGTAACAATACAAGTATACGCTTTAATCAATTATCAATTACGAATTAAGAATTACGAATGTTTACTTAAAGAATTTTAGATCTTCAATAAGTTTATTTACCGCTCTTTCAATTGCTTTTTGGTAATTGTCTTCTACATACCACCACAGTACTTCCAAACCTTTATCGAGTTTCATCCATTTAATATTATCTTCCCAACCTTGTAAAGCGCTTTTATTCACATACCCCTCTACTAACCACTTGGTTGGGATTTCGTCCCCGAACCAATAGTCCCATCTTGCTAATTCATAAATAGGGGAATTTCCATTAGCCTCACCCCAATCTAATATTCCGGTTATTTTTTCTCCAATAGCCACAAAATGTTTAGTGCCATAATCACCATGGTTAAGTACTGGTTCTATATCGGGTAAATCATTGGCTCTTTCCTTTATAATTTGCAAAATGTTCTCCATTATTTTTTTATCCATTCCAATTTTTTCTGCCATAGCCAAATAACTTTTTTCTTGGTTAACATTTTGTAACATTAACTCTCGTAAACTAGTGTATTTCCCTTCACCATTTTTATTTATTTGCCCAAATCCTTTTGTCTTAATTGAATTTATTTTCGACAATATTTCTCCGGCTTGGTTAATAATTTTTCTTTGCAATTTTTTATCAAATTTACCAAAATCAATATTTCCTCGATCAAGTACCTCACCTTCTACCTTTTTTTGAACACAAAAAGATAATGATTTGTCGTCTGTTTTTAAATGCTTAATTAATAAAACTTCCGGTACAGGAACACCAATTTTTTTAACTTGGTCAATAGCCCATTTTTCTTGTTCAAAATCAGGTTCTTTCCGTTGTGATATTCTCACAAATACCTGACTATTATCTGCTAATGTTATTTCGTAAACCTCGTTCGCTTCTCCAGCAATTATTCTTCTCTTGTTAATCATTTCTTTTCCGGTGGCTTCTTTTAATACATTAATTATCAAATCGTCAGCTGTATGCATTTTTGATTGTAGTTGTTCTAGATACTCTTGATAATGACTTTTTTTGTTCGAAGACATGGTTGATTATATAATATTTAGTCACATCTCTAATGTAGACAAAAGGTAGGAGTATGGACCGCGACGAGCGGCCTTTTAATTGAAATAAAAACTATTTTAAATGATTGCCGCCGTTTACATACAAGAAATTTCCGTTTAGAAATTTGTGTGGATCGTTGATTAGGGGCATAATGGCGTCGGCGACATCCTCGACCGTAGCTACTCGTTTCATTAAATTGTTTTCAGCAAACAATTTCCACATTGCTTCATCTTTTTCCACTGGACCCCAGTTTGCGGTCCTTACTTCTCCTGGCATGACTGCATTTACACGAATTCCATATTTTGGGAGATGAATTGCAAATGACTTTGTAAGCGAGGTCAATGCTGCGGTGGCAGTTGCATAAGATATTGCATCTACCGGTGGGTTTTCATCAGCTGAGCTTGAATTCATAATTATGTTTGCATT
>JAHFKH010000003.1:15223-38319 GCA_023245435.1 Candidatus Shapirobacteria bacterium
TTTTTTTCAATAGTGGAATTGCATATTTTGTACATAAAAATGCACCATGAACCTTGGTATTAAAGGCCATTTTCCATTCGTCAAAAGTATATTCCTCAAAATTTTTGATTATGTCTTTTTCAGCATTGTTTATTAAAACATCCAAATGACCAGATTCTTTTTTAATTGTGTCCATGATCTCGATGACACTTTTTTCATTTGAAACATCGAGTGATTTTAATGATGCTTTGCCTCCATTTTGTTCTATTTCATTTACTGTAGTGTGACCACCAGCTTCGTCGGTATTGTAAGTAACATAAACAAAGTAGCCGTCTTTGGCCAAACGTATTGCAATTGCTTTACCTATACCTTTCGACGAACCTGTGACGAGGGCGACTTTTTTATTTTCATCCATGAGTGATTATATAATATTCAGTTGGATAAATTTTTATTTAACTATTATTTTTTTTAATTTTTTTGCCTCATTCAAAAAATACTTTTGCCAAAGTAATGGCTCAATTGGCTTTACTAAATTTGGATAATCCAAAAGTGTAGTACACAATAAAAATTGAGAACCTAGTTTTAAATTATCTACGTGCCAATCAAATTTTAGTTTGGCTTTTTTTATTAAGTCACTTATTTTGTAATGATATTTTTTTTGGATCATATAAAGATCAATAAAATCACGACTACGAGGTTTTTGATAAATAGTGAAAAGCTTATTGGTGGCAATATCTAGAACTGTGTCTACTTTTATATTTTTGTAATAATTTGGTGTCTCAACTGATGGAAAAGGATAATAGGTAAATTCTAACTTTATAATTTCTGATGAAAAATGAAGATAAACTAAATTTCGATTAAAGCTGGTATTTAGATCAAATTTTGTATAATTTATTTTTGATTTTAGCGATTTTAAAAATGTAGCAATATCCAAAACATTAACTTCGTTAAGTGAGAAAAAGTCTAGGTCTTCGGAAAATCGGTAAGGAAGATAAAAACCAGCAAGGGCTGTGCCGCCGGATAATACAAAATTTTTTGTTAAATATTTATTTTGAGAAAAAATATCTAGAATATTTTTTTGAGCAGGGGTAATTATTTTTGATACTTTCATTCAGAAAGTAAAAATTGTAAATATTTTTTCTTTTGAGGGTCAATATCTAAAACAGGTAAAAATTTTTTCAATTCTAAACGTGATAATAATTCACCATTGAGGCCAAAATTAATTAATTGTTCTAATTTCCAAATGGTAAATTTATCCTTATTCTTGGCTAATTTACTAGTATTTGTCGACCAATTGTACATGGGATATTATATCATTTTAGTAGGGGTGGTACAAATTGTACCTCCCTACATATTTTCTGATGGGTGGGTGGCAATTTACCTACACCCATGAAATTAAAAGTTGTCAATTACGAAGAACAATCAGGTCGTTACATTTTGTCACGGGCTGAACTAATTATATTATTTAGTAACTTTGAATTATAAGAATATAAAGGGAATTAAATAATTTAATTTGTAATAAATTCAAATGTCGGTCGTAATCCTATATAGATAAATAAAAAGATCAAGGGTTTTCTGTGTTAATCACCTTTTCCCTTCCAGGCCGCGACGAGCGGCCTTTTAATATATAATCGCAATATGTTTATTGATCGAAGCAATATCCCCTACCGACAAAGTACTAGTGCTTTAATTATTGATAAAAATGGCAAAATTTTAATTGTTCAAAAGGTTGGTTGGAAAGAAAATGAATGGGATTTTCCAGGTGGTGGAGTGGATAGTGAAGAAACTCCAGTCAAGGCAATTTTACGAGAGTTGAATGAAGAATTAGGAAACGATAAATTTAAAATTATGGCAAAGAGTGAAATAATTGATAAATACGAATGGCCAGATGAAGTGATTTTAAAAAGGAGGATGGAAAAAAATCAAAATTTTAGAGGGCAGGAAAGATCCCAATTTATGGTTAAATTTAATGGTGAAGAAAGCGACATAAATGTTCAAAGAGGTGAAATACAAAACCATAAATGGATTTTGATAAATGAACTTGAGAAATATTTTATATTCCCTAATCAATATGAAAAAGTAAAAAAAGTATTGATAGAATTTAAGCTATAATAGGCCATGGACAGCCAGGTGGACGAAATTAAAAAAAAGCTTGATATTGTCGAGGTAATTAATCGATTGTTGCCACTTAAAAAACGGGGACGCCACTATATTGCTTGTTGTCCATTTCATCAAGAAAAAACACCATCATTTACGGTATCACCAGAAATGCAAATATTTAAATGTTTTGGTTGTGGTAAATCGGGTGATGTTTTTACTTTTGTGCAAGAATTTAACCGAATTGATTTTCGCGAAGCTTTGGAAGAATTGGCAAAAACTGCAGGGATTAAATTGAAAAATAATTTTGATGAAGGTCAAAATAAAAATAAAAAAAAGATACTGGAAATAAACGGTGAAGTGGCTAAATTTTATCATTATATGTTAGTCGCTCACCCATTGGGAGCAGATGCCAAAAAATATGTTTTGGATCGAGGCATTAAAATAGAAACGATCAAACAATTTGGAATTGGATATTGTCCGGAACAGACAACATTGATAATAAATTATTTAAAAAAGAAAGGATTTTTTGAAGATGAAATGATAAAAACTGGGACTTTTGGAAAAAGTAATTACAATAATCGACTATATGACCGATTTGCAGGACGATTAGTATTCCCATTAATAGATTTTCGGGGGCAAATATTAGGATTTTCTGGACGAGTTTTACCTGGAGTTAAAAAAGAACAAGCCAAATATATTAATTCACCAGAAACGGAAATTTATCACAAAAGTCAAATGGTTTTTGGATTAAATTTGGCCAAAGATACCATAAGAACGGATAATACAGTTATTGTAGTTGAAGGTGAATTTGATATGATTTCACCATATCAGGCCGGAATAAAAAATATTGTGGCAGTTAAAGGAACGGCTTTTACCGAAGAACAATTACAATTATTACGTCGTTATGCTGAAACTTTAGTGCTAGCACTAGATGCTGACTTTGCTGGCAATCATGCAGCGATACGCAGTATAGAACTTGCCGAAAAATTAGATTTTGATATAAAGGTGGTTGATTTACTGGGAAAATTTAAAGATCCGGATGAAGCGGTCCGAGATAATCCTGAATGGTTTAAAAAACGAGTAGAAGAAGCAATTTCGATTTGGGATTTTATAATTAATAGCGCGATTAATACTTATGGAGTCGAAACAAATAAAGGTAAAAAACAAATTCTGGAAATGGTTTTACCCTTTATTTCCCGAATTAAAAGTGAAGTGATTAGATCTGATTATTTACATAAATTAGCGACCATGATTGGTTCGGACACTGATTCGGTATCACGAGAAATGAATAAAATTGCAACTAATAAGATAAAAGAAATGATTAAACCGGTAGCAATCGAAAAAGAAGTAGAAAAAGATAAAAGAGATGAAATGGAAGAAAATTTATTGACTTTGATTATGGGAGCAAAAAATATAACTAAAGTAGCCAAAAGGGTAGACCAAAATTTGAAATTTATGACCGTAAAATGGAAAAAAATAATGGAAATTTTACTATCGGGGAAAGTTGATTGGGAAAAACCTTTGGAGATAGTTCCTGACGAGCTAAAGGATCAGTTTGCTGCAATTTATTTGACGGCGGAGCAACAAGAAATGGAATCAATTCATCGAAAAGGCGAAATTGACAAAATGATGGCCAAATTAATTTCGATTGATTTGAAAAAACAAATTAACGATAGTGCCCAAAGAGTGGCAAAATTTGAACGAGAGAATAATGAAGAGGAGCTAGAAATTGCAGAAAAGGAGAACATTGCCGCCCTTTTTAAATTATCTAAATGGCAAAAGCTCCAAAAATGATAGAATATACGCTATGGCAGCATCACTAGATTTTTCGTCTATCAAAACAAAATTAGTGGCTCAGGGCAAAAAGCTCCGTTATTTGACAAACGAGGAAATTTTGGCGTTGGTACCAGAACCAGAAAAATATATTGAACAGTTGGATAATTTATTTGACTATTTATTTGAAAAAGGAGTTGATGTTTTTGATAAAGTTGAATCAAAAGAGGCGTTGGAAATTGAAAAAGACAAAGTAACTAATGCCGATTTAATGGCATTATTATCCCAAAAAAATAGTGTCGATTCGGTACGAATGTATTTGAAGGAAATTGGAAAAGTTGATTTGATTAATTTTGACAAAGAAGTGGAGTTGGCCAAATCGATTGAAGGTGGGTCAGATGAGGCTCGGGCTGATTTAATTAATGCTAATTTACGTTTGGTGGTTTCGATTGCTAAAAAATATATTGGCCGTGGTTTAACATTTTTGGATTTGGTTCAAGAAGGAAATCAAGGTTTGATGCGAGCAGTGGAAAAATTTGATTGGAAACGAGGATTTAAATTTTCAACTTATGCGACGTGGTGGATTCGACAAGCAATTACCCGCGCTATTGCCGATCAGGCCAAAACAATTCGGATTCCGGTTCATATGGTGGAAACGATTAATAAAGTTTACAAAGCCACTCGAGCCTTGACTCAACGTTTGGGCCGAGAACCTTTGATTGATGAAATTGCCGATGAAGTGGGAATAACTGTGGAAAAAGTTGAAGAAATTTATCGAATTTCTCAAGATACCACATCACTCGCTACCCCAGTGGGTGATGATGAAGATTCGTTTTTGGGAGATTTTATTGAAGACACCACTCAACCTAGCCCTTATGATGAAACAGCTAAAGAATTATTGCGTGAATCAATCGAAGAAGTGTTGGGGTCGTTGGATGAACGCGAATCAAAAGTATTGTCACTCCGTTTTGGATTAGTGGGTGAAACCCCAAAAACACTCGAAGAAGTCGGCAAAATTTTTAACGTCACTCGAGAACGTATTCGTCAAATTGAGGCCAAAGCTTTGCGTAAACTCCGCCACCCAAGTCGAAGAAAAAAATTGATGGATTATTTGGAATAAATGAGTAGTAAAAAAGAATTAGAAATTGAACTTGATAAAATTCCTGCTGATTATCCATATAAATATATTGCCAATTTGAGAGAAATGCACCTGCGTCTTCATCGAGCCTCAAGAGTTAACTTAGCAGTACCATATTCACCAAATAATCTTGATGATTTATCGGAACTTCGAAATTTAAAACCGACTGATGTCCAAATTGCATTTGAATTAGAAAAACAAATTAGTAGTGCAGATGTATTTAAAGAAGGTTCAAAAAAAGTTTTAGAATTGGTTCAACAGATTTATTCCAATCATTATCCTACCGAAAAAATTGACCACGCTTATTAAATTTTATTTAGAATCCCCAACACCTCTTCGGGTGTATCAACCACGGTGACGACACGTTTTTCGATGGTTTCGTAATTCATATTTTTTTCAATTAAGTGGATTATTTCTCGCCATTCTTTTCCAAAAAAAATCACCGGTTCGTGATGGCCATATTCAAATTTGGCATTTTCCCAAATTAAACCAACTTCTGATAAAGTACCAGTACCACCTTTAAACACAATATAAGCATCGGCAATTTCGATTAATTTATTTAAACGTTCGGGATAAGATTTTTCGTAATAGGTTTTGGATGATAGTTTTAAATTTTCATTATCAATTCCTTCATAATTATTTGGAGCAAATTTTGGGTCCATAACGACTAATTCGACTTGTCCCCCACCAGCTGTGGCGCCTAGTGTGGCTGCCCCCATGATGCCAGGACCACCACCATTGACAATAATGTATCCGGCTTTGGCTAATAATTTGGCTGTAACATAGGCTGATTTGTAGGTGAGACTATTTGGTTTTAAATCGGCATCACCAAAAAAAGCGACTCTTTTGATAATTTTAGTTGTCGTTTCCATAATTTATTAATTCAAAATAATTTTGATAACTATAAATAATATCAACACCAGATTGCTCGAGCTTATCAAAGTTTTGGATACTGACACCCCCATCAATAGCAATTTTTTTACCAAATTTTTTGGCTTGTTCTATTTTTTCATAAATTTGTTCATCAAATTGAGCTGGGGTAAACCCCATCGTTCGGCCCATTATTAAAATTAAGTCGGTTTCGGCGGGGATGTTGTCAATTGGGGTATTAACATCAAAAGCCAGACCGGCTTCGGCACCACTGTCTTTGACTGTAGTAATGAATTTTTCTATATCATCCATCATTTCTACTTGTCCAATAATTCGAGTGGCTTCAATAAATAAACATTTATTTATCCAATTGATAGGATTTTTGACCATCAAATGAACATCAAAAATATTTTTGTCTAAATTTATGGCAGGATGTGATAAAAGTTCTAGGGGAAAAGTGGGCGGTTTTACCAAAATACCATCAGTAACATCAATTTGAATCCAAGCTGATAAATCTTTAATTTTTTCTAAACGCTTTTCGACTTCTAAATAATTTGTTTGAGGATTGGTAGTAGGAATTATTTGCATACATGAATAGCCATTTCAATTAGGCGACAAGAATAACCATATTCATTATCATACCAGGCGCCAATGGTAACCATATCGTCAGAAATAACCTTGGTCATAAGCGTGTCAATAATACAAGAAGCATTGTTGCCAATAGTGTCGCTACTAACTAATGGCTCATAAGATACTTTTAATTTGCCAATCAATTCGGGTAAAACTGCGGCTTGTTCAAAAATAGAATTTATTTCTTCAACTGTAGTTTTGCGAATTAATTTAAAAGTTAAATTGGAATATGAACCACAAATAACCGGAACACGAATAGCGGAACCGGCAAATCTACCCTTAGCTTGGGGATACGCGGCAATAACTGCTTCGGCAGCGCCTGTCGAGGTGGGAACTATATTGATAGCAGCGGCACGGGCGCGACGATGATCTTTGCCCGACCCATCGACAATATTTTGGTTGGTAGTATAGGCATGAATGGTGGTCAAGACTCCCTCTTGAAAACCTATTTTTTCATCAATTAATTTGACAATAGGAGCAACACAATTGGTGGTACAGGAACCGTTGGAACAAACTGTTTCATTTTTATAATCGTCTTCGTTAACACCCAAAATAAAGGTAGGAATTTTTGAATCTTTGGATGGAGCCGAAATTATAACTTTTTTGGCACCACCCTTTAAATGTAAAGAAGCATTAAGGCCAGTAAAAGCACCGGTACATTCTAAAATAACTTGTGCACCATAATCTTTCCAGCGAATTTTGCTGGGATCGGGCTCACCTAAAAATGGAATTGAAATATCGTGTCCAATGTTTAAACGCCCTATTTCACCGGATTTTTGCGGATCGCCAGTGGAGACTTGATAAGGGACGCGGCCATAAACTGAATCGTATTTGAATTGGAGTAAGTAACTGGCTACATCTAAATCACCGCGAGTATTGATAGCCACAACTTCAACATCATATTTTTCTTTTAAAATAGCACGGAGAACAACACTACCAATCCGACCAAATCCATTGATACCAATTTTAATTTTTTTAGTTTGCATAACTTAATTGTAAACTAGTCCCACGACAAATTACACTGTTATACAATTTCTATTTCTTTATATCTAAGATTGGGACAAGATTCTGCAAGAAGTGGTTGGATATTATTAGTACTATTGGAAGTGAGAAGTATTCCGTTTTCAAGATTAAAATAACGAGGTCCGTTACAAATTGGACATTTACCACACCTTAATTTAATTTCTTTGGCTATTATCTCTCCTTTTGCCCTGGTCTCTGGGATAAAAAATGTTCCTTCTTTACTTACTAAACTAAAGGAACTTCCTCCTGTAATAGTATATGTAGTCATGGCCTAGGGTAACACTGAGATATAAAAAATACAATTTACTAATTCCAGGCAGGGAGTTTACCTTTGGCGAGAAATTCAAGTAAGACTCCACCACCAGAAGAAATAAAATCAATTTTATCTAACAAATTTAATTCTTTGACCGAAGCGAGAGTATCACCACCAGCAATAACTTTAAATGTAGCCGATGAATTGGCCAGCGCTTGTGCTATTTGCTGAGTGCCATGTTTTGAATCGGGATTTTCAAAAAATCCCATGGCTCCCGACCACACAATAGTTTGAGAGGTAGAAATTAAATTTTTAATATAGTCAATTGAAGTTTGATCGATATCAAAAGTGTCAGGAGTTAAAGACGAAACAAAAACATTGGGAGCATAAACTAATTTCTCGGAAAATTGTGGTAATTTTCCACCAAGACAAATATTGTCAAAAATATTGGCTAGTTCGGATAAATAATCGATTTTGTCAGATTTGGAGCCACCAATAATCAAAATTTTGGGATGGTGAGAAGTTAATATTTTTTGAAAATTAGTAATTTCTTCGATGAAATTATCACCATAAAATGCAGGTAAAAATTGATGCAAAACAACTGAGGCTGAAGGGCGATGCGCCACAGCAATAGCATCAAAAACAAATGCTTGGGACTGATCAACTAATGGTTTTAAAAAACTGGTATCACTTGAATTTTCACCTGGCCAAAAACGAAGATTTTCCACAAATACTATTTGATTTTGAGATAATGCCAAATCAACTGCAGGAATATCATCAATATTTTCCATAAATAATGATTGATAAGTGTTGTTTAATAGACTCATTAGCTCGAGATATACCGGACGTAGGGAATATTTTTCATCAATTCCATCTGGGCGACCCATGTGACCAATCACAATTAGTTGACAGTTACGAGTTAAGAGTTTGTTTATCGTCGGTAAAGATTTTACTAATCGGTGATTGTCAATAATTTTTCCATCAACTACAGGTAAATCCAAATCAAGACGTAATAATACGGTTGAGTTTTCGGGAACTTGATCAACAGTTTTTAGATTCATAGTCTGCAATTTGTTGTAATCTTTTAATTCGTCGTTCTTCGGCGATATAAAAAGAATTTAAAAATGATTTAACAATATTTATATTTTGATCTTCGTCTAAATGATTAGCACTTAAGCATAAAATATTGATATTGTCTTCGGTTCGAGCGGCAGCAATTTGTTTTTCAGAAAAACCAAGGGCAGCCAGGGCGCCTTTAACTTTGTTGGCGGCTAAACAAGCACCGGCACCAGATCCACAAATTAAAATTCCTAAATCACCGTGTTTAGCAACGACTTTTTTGGCTAATTCTATTGATATTAAGGGATAATCGTCATCAGGGATAATTTTGTTTGGTCCCAAATCATAAATATCTAAAGACAAAGATAATAACAATTCTTTAATTTTTTCTTTTAACAAAAAACCGCGATGGTCGGACCCTAGATATATCATCTATAATCATTATACTTCAGAATATGGAAAAATTTAATGTCGAGGTTAAAAAAGGAAAAAGTTTGTTGGGATATAAACTGCAAATTGTTGATTTTGAGAATGTAATTATTACGGTGGGACGTTTTGAAAATTGGCAAAAAATTATTGAAGATAAAAAAGAATGGATTTTACATCATTTGGCAAAAATGCCAGTTAAAAAAAACTTATTAAATCAGAAAAAAATAAATATTTTAGGAGAAGAATATGGATTAAATATTTCTGAGGGTAAAAATGATTCCTTAATATTTTTTGATGATAAAAAAGAAATATTTATTCGGGTAAAAACGATGACTGATAACTATATCAAAAAAATGATAGATAAAAGAATTAGGCCTAAAGCATTGAAAATAATTCGCGATAAAACAAAAGAGTTATCTAATAAATTTAATATAAAAATTGGGGATGTAAAAATTAAAAATCAAAAGACAAGATTTGGATCGTGTGCCACAAATGGTAATTTAAATTTTAATTGGCAAATAATAATGTTTCCCATGGATAAATTTGAACATGTGATTTTACATGAATTGACCCATATTTTGGAACATAATCATTCACATAGGTTTTGGGGGAAACTAGCGGAAATGGATAAAAAAAGTTACCTAAATAATCAGTGGCTAAAAAAAGAAGCAACGAAGTTGTTTATTGTTTAGATATTTATCTCAATTCCAACGGGGCAGTGGTCGGAGCCGTAGACGTCCGACAAAATAAAAGCGTCAATGAGATTTTTGCGTAAACTTTTATCAATAAAAAAATAATCAATCCGCCAGCCGACATTGCGGTCACGAGCACGAGAAATTTGATCCCACCAAGTATAGTTTTCTGGTTCTTTATTTAATTCGCGAAAAGTATCAATCCAATTATTGTCAATTAATTTATCGATCCATTTTCTTTCTATCTCTAAAAATCCGGAGGTTTTTTGATTATTTTTGGGGTGAGTAAGATCAATTTCGGTATGAGCGGTGTTAACATCGCCACAAAAAATTACTTTTTCACCTGAGTTTCGTAAATTATTGATATATTTTAAAAAATAATCATAAAAATCCATTTTATATTGCAATCGACCTTTGTCGCGTTTGCCGTTGGGAAAATAAACATTAAGCAGGGTAAATTCATCAAATTTGGTAATAATAACTCGGCCTTCATCATCCCAATCATTGTCACGATCACCTAAAATGACAGTTTTGGGTTCAAGTTTGGTATAAATACCAACGCCAGAATATCCTGCTTTTTGGGCTGAATTTAAATAAAAATTATAGTCGGTTGGCTCATCAATTGAATGAGGAATTTGATCAATTTTGGCCTTGACTTCCTGTAAACAATAAATATCGGCCCTATCTTTTTTCATAAATTCCCACAGACCTTTTTTGATACAGGCGCGCATGCCGGCGACGTTCCAGGAGATGATACGAGTTTTCATAAGTTAATTGTACCTCAATTTGTTATAATCCTATCTGAAAACCAGTGGGTGCCGGGCGGTTAGGCAACGGTCTGTAAAACCGTTTTATGCAGGTTCAACTCCTGCCCACTGGACATTAATTATTTTTATCCCATGACAATCATTAACTGGGTTGATTTAAAATCCGAAGCATTACTTGAAGCGGTAAATAATTTGGATCCGAAGTCAGTTAAACAACTCACTTTTTCTCCTGATGTTATTCGGCACCGATTACAGGGTTATGTAGGTGATGGACTACCAAACTCAAAAGTGTATGAAACGGCACTGAAACATCTTGAAGAAATAGTTGGTAGAAAAAATAAGCAACTAATAACTAAAAGTTAACCACAAAAGTAAAATGAATGGTATGGATGAAGTTAAAAAATTACAAAAAAGAATTGAGGAATTGGAAAAGATTGTTAACTCGTCGGCGTTTGTGAAAGATAAAGAATTTATGGATGCCCTGTACGAAAAAGCCAAAGAATTGGTGAAAAAATATAAAAAATCTTCAGCTATATTTTTGCAAACAAAATTATTGATTGATTTTGAACGGGCAAAAAATTTGGTGGAGAGATTAAAAAATGATGGTGTAATCTGATTTTTTTCTGCTATCCTATCGTAGATGTATATAAAGAGTATAAATTTACAAAATTTTAGGAGTTATCCTGAGAAAACGGTGGAGTTTGACAGTGGAGTTAATTTAATTTTGGGAGAAAATGGAGCCGGAAAAAGTAATTTAATTGAGGCTATTTATTTTTGGCGTCAGGGAAAAGTTTTCGAGCTAGCAGCCTTTCGCAAATGATTGAATGGAATAAAAGTTTTACGTCCGTACGAGGAAACGTTGGTGATTTGGAATTGGAAGCACAGTTAATTAAAAAT
This sequence comes from Candidatus Shapirobacteria bacterium, assembly GCA_023245435.1. Taxonomy (GTDB): domain Bacteria; phylum Patescibacteriota; class Microgenomatia; order UBA12405; family UBA12405; genus UBA12158. Next base: position 26,834 of record JAHFKH010000003.1, read on the forward strand.
ACTGAAAGTACGGGGAATAGTCGTAGATTTTTGATAAATAAAGTCGATAAAACTCGAGCAAAATATTTGGGAAATTTTAGATGTGTGTTGTTTGACCCGGAAGACATTAGATTGGTGTCGGGTTCCCCTACTCGTCGCCGTGATTTTTTGGATGCAATATTTACATCATCGGAGTGGACTTATGCCAGCGCATTGTCACAATATAATCGAGCGTTAAAACATCGAAATGAATTATTGGATTTGATTTTTGAAGGTAAGGCACAAACGACTGAACTGTTTTATTGGAATCAATCGTTGATTAAAAATGCCGACATTATTAATAAATTTAGAAAAGAATTTATAAATTTGACCAACGATTTTTTTGCACGACACGAAGATTCTGAAATTAGAAAATTATCAATAAAATATTATCCTTCGGTAATTTCGGCTGAAAGAATGCAAAATGAAGAAAAAACGGATATTCGAACGGGGTATACCCGATACGGACCACATCGAGATGATTTTGAAATTTGGAGTCAGAATTTTGAAAACAACGATCAGAATATGGCCAATTGGGGAAGTCGAGGTCAACAACGACTGGCAGTTTTAGCGATACGGTTAGCACAAATAAATTATTTGATGGAAAGATACAAAGAAACTCCCGTATTACTTTTAGATGATATTTTTTCAGAGCTTGATGAAAACCATCGAAAATTGGTGGTCGAAATTTGCCAGAAGCATCAAACAATATTTACCAGTGCAGAGGAAGAAGCCCAAATCTATTTACCTAATGCACAAATCATAAAAATATAGTAGAATAGCACTCAGCACTTTAACAAACTATTCACTTTTTAGCCACGGTTGCTAGTACCAGAGAGGATCACAAAAAAATCTTTTTTGGTAATTTTTTTTACAAAAATTACTATTTTTGTACTAAGAGTTTGATCGTGGCTCAGGATAAACGCTGGCGGTATGCCTAAGACATGCAAGTCGAACGGAATTTATTGTCTACACTAAGTCCATTTTTGTGGATTTGGCGTAGATGGTAAGTTTAGTGGCAAACGGGTGAGTATAAAATACGAATGTACTTTGAAGCGGAGGATAGCCCATCGAAAGGTGGGGTAATACTCTATAATGTCTCCGGACTAAAGACGCAAGTCACTTCAAAAGCAGCGTATTCGCTACCAGCTAGTTGGCGGGGTAAAAGCCCACCAAGGCTATGACGGCTACCGGCTCTTAGCGGAGAGTCCGGCACAATGGGACTGAGACACGGCCCATACACCTACGGGTGGCAGCAGTTAGGAATTTTGCGCAATGGACGAAAGTCTGACGCAGCGATACCGCGTGAAGGATGAAGTCTCTCGGGATGTAAACTTCTTTTAGATAATCATGAAGATTGTCAGAATAAGCAGCTACAAACTATGTGCCAGCAGTCGCGGTAATACATAGGCTGCAAGCGTTATCCGGATTTATTGGGCGTAAAGAGTCTGTAGGCGGTTGCCTAAGTCTTGTTTCAAAGACCTCGACTTAATCGAGGAAAGGGGCAAGATACTGGGTTACTAGAGTGATATCGGGGTTACTGGAATTTGTAGTGTAGGGGTTAAATCCGTGGATACTACAAAGAACACCAAGCGCGAAGGCGGGTAACTAGGTATATACTGACGCTGAGAGACGAAAGCTAGGGAAGCAAATCAGATTAGAGACCTGAGTAGTCCTAGCTGTAAACGATGTCTGTTAATTTTCCCTGATTTATTGGGGGAGATGTAAGCTAACGCGTTAAACAGACCGCCTGGGGAGTATAGCCGCAAGGCCGAAACTCAAACGAATTGGCGGGGAGGCGCACAACCAGTGGAGCATGTGGTTCAATTCGATACTAAGCGATGAACCTTACCTGGGCTTGAAATGTACCTGCAGATCTATGAAAGTAGAAGTCCTTCGAGGGTGGTACACAGCTGTTGCATGGCTGTCGTCAGCTCGTGACGTGAGTTGTTCTCTTAAGTGAGGTAACGAGCGCAACCCCTATCCGGTGTTACTGTGTCACCGGAGACTGCCTAGCATTATTTTGTTAGGAGGAAGGAGGGGACGACGTCAAGTCATCATGATGCCTATGTCCAGGGCTACACACATCCTACAATGGATTGTACAGAGGGTTGCAATACCGCGAGGTGGAGCTAATCCCTAAAACAATCCTCAGTTGGGATTGCAGGCTGAAACTCGCCTGCATGAACCCGGAATTGGTAGTAATCGCACATCAGCAGCGTGCGGTGAATACGTTCTCGCCTCTTGCACACACTGCCCGTCAAATCAGCAAAGTTGGGGGTACCCAAAGCTCAGATTAGTCTGGGTTAAGGTAAATCCAGCGATGAGGGTTAAGTCGTAACAAGGTATCCGTACTGGAAGGTGCGGATGGATCACCTCCTTTGAGGTTTTGTTCTCAACGCAAGTTGAGTTCCAACTCAAAACCTTTCTGGTACTGATAATTTTGGCTAAAAAGTGAAAGTTTGTTAAAAAAGCAATAAAAACCCGTCGAAAGACGGGTTTTTTGATGATTTAAGGGTTATAATAGGAACATTCGACTAAATAACTATGATCGACAAAAATAAACTCCCTAAACATATTGCCATAATTATGGACGGAAATAGACGCTGGGCACGACAAAAGGGATTACCCGATGGTAAAGGTCATGAAGCTGGAGCGGCTAATTTACAAAAAATTGTGGAATATTGCCGTGATTTGGGTATAAAACATTTGACAGTTTATGCACTATCAACTGAAAACTGGAGATTACGCTCCCCTGTTGAAGTAAAAGGATTATTTGATTTATTAATTCGAGTAGTTAAAACTAAGGCCGAAGAATATCAAAAATCAGGAATTAAATTTTTTGTATTAGGAAATTTTCAAGCATTTCCTCTGAAGGTCAAAGATGCAATTAAAAAAATATTGTCGATGGTGATTGTTAAAGAGAAGATTCAGTTTAATATTGCTCTAAATTATGGTGGACGGGATGAAATTGTGAATGCGATTAAAAATATTATAAAAAATAAAATACCGGCTAATAAAATTGATGAAAAATTAATTTCGGATTATTTATATACCAAGGATCAACCAGACCCTGATTTAGTGATTAGACCGGGAGGAGAATTTAGATTAAGTAATTTTTTGTTATGGCAAATGTCGTACGCCGAACTTTATTTTACCGATATTTTATGGCCGGATTTTACTCCCAAAGAAATGGAAAAAGTGATTGAGTGGTATCAACAAAGAGAACGAAGAATGGGAAAATAATTTTTACAAAAATTTTATTCCGAGGGCGACTTGGATAAGTTGAGCGACAAAATAAGAGACAAATATAATAACAAAACCAATAAGGCCAGCGGTAATTTGGCCGTAACCTTGCTTCATTTTATTTGCGTCACCTGCAGCGGTCATCAGAGTGATGCCACCCATGATTAGGGTAACTAAAAGAAATAAACCGGCGGCGGGATAAATATATTTTAATAGTTCGGTAATGACAGAACCGACATCGGGAAATTTTTTGACAATATTATCAGAAGCAGTTATCGAACTAAATGTATCCATATTTTATAAACCGGGAATTTGTAAAATATTTAAAGCAATTAGACGTAAAATAAAAACACCAAAAATTGAGACAAATAACCCTGTAATAGCAGAAGTTATAGTTTCTTGGGCTCCCTGAATAGCTTTGGGGTCACCACTGGCGGTGGCCATCAGGAAAAATCCATAAACCATCATTAAAAAAGCAACTCCACCAGCCACTCCAAAAATCCAGGTTGATAACCAAGCCACAAATGGACCAATTTCGACAGGAATACAACCCAAAGCTGTATCAATTTTATTGGCAGTGCCCGAACAAAAAGGGTCAGCAGCAAAAGTACTTTGAGGGAAAATGAGCGATAGCAAAATAAATATCCAGAACATTAAGAATAGTATAGCAAATGGTAAAATTATTGAGTGAAGAAAATTGGATTAATTGGCCTAATATTGTGGTTGTGTTTTGTTAATTTTGCCTTGGCAAAAACAATCGATGAAGAACTGGCAGATATTGCAAGCCAAATTGCAGCAATTGAAAATTCAATGGCACCATTAAAAAAAGAATCGGGGTCGTTACAACAAAAAATTAATAGTGCCAAAAGTGCGATAACGCAAGCTGAATCACAAATGGTACTTTTGGATCAAAGATTGGTCGACAAAGAAGCAGATATGGAAGTGCAGCGAATTTTGATGGGGGAAAGGGTACGACGATATTATATTAATTCAAAAAAATATAGCCCGTTGATGATTTTTTTATCGGCCCAGGAAAGTAGTGGTTTATTACGCCAATATGCCTTATTTCAGGCAGTAATTTCACAAGATAAAAATACAATTACCAACTATATTTTGGATTTAAAAAATTTGGAATTAAATAAACAAAAAGTATTGGTAGAAAAAAATAAAATTGCCGTAATTAAAAAAGACATGGAAACTAGATTTGGTTTTTTGTCGGCGGAATTGAAAAAAGCCGAAGCATATAAACAAGTATTAAGCCAAAAACAACAACAATTAATTGCTGAAAAAACGGCAATGTTTAATACATCAGTTGGTGATGTGTCATCGTCGGATGATCCGGCCTCGCGGGCTGATTATAATCCGGGATTTAGTCCGGCATTTGCTGTTTTTTCTTTTGGCGCACCTCATCGAAAAGGAATGAGTCAATACGGAGCGTATGGTCGGGCAAAATCAGGCCAAGGTTACGAAACAATTTTAAAAGCCTATTATGGTGACATTAAAATTGAAAAAATGGATTCACCTGATTCAATTAGAACTACAGTTGGGACACTACCGTTTGAAAATAATTATTTGGTGGGAATTGCGGAAATGCCAGCAAATTGGGGTGATAATGGTGGTTATGAGGCATTAAAAGCTCAGGCAATTGCCGCCAGAACCTATGCAATAAATTCAACAAATAATTTATCGGGGACTATTTGTGTGACTGAAGCCTGTCAGGTTTATAGTAGATCTCGTTATAACTCCCCTGGTCGATGGAAACAGGCGGTGGAAGATACTAAAGGAATGGTAATTAAAAGTAATAAAACAGGAAAAGTATTTTCAACGATGTATGCATCAACATCAGGTGGGGCAATAATGTCTTATACTTCGGCCGATCATAATACACCCCAAATTTGGGATACAAAATGTGGCAACCAAGGTTGTTGGCCAAATGATGCTTATGAAAAATTGGCGGGATCGTCGTGGTATTACAAAGGTTGGTATAAAAGCCGAAGTAACAATGCTTATGGACGATCGAGTCCCTGGTTAAATCAAGAGGAATTTACCGATATAGTTAATGCAATTTTATATAATTCAAAAACCAATGACTCAAGTCATTTGTCACAAATTAATAACTGTATTGGGTCGTGTGATAGTAATGCCTGGTCTCGCGATGAATTAAAACGTCAGGTCAGTGACAAAGGTGGACCTATTTCCTCAATAAATTCGATTTCAGTTGATTATTCGACAGGTGGGTATACTCAGACAGTGAGAGTGTCAACAGATAAAGGTGATTTTAGTTTTGACGGAACAATGTTTAAGGATATTTTTACTCTCCGTGCCCCTGGTGCCATCACTGCCAAATCGAGTTTGTTTAATATTGAGAAAAAATAAAAATGATTCTGATTTATTCGTTTGCCAATAGTTGGGGGACGAATATTTCGAGAAGGGTATTGGCAGAGTTAGAAAGAATTTTGGGTAAGGAAAAAATTAATTATCAAATTGTATATTTTTCACCTCAGAAATTTTTTGATAAAAATATAAATGGTGGTAATTATGATTTGATTGTGGGATTGGGTGATTTCTCAGGCAATATTTATAAAATTAGAATGGAAACGGTGGCTCATAATCGTTTTGGCGATAAGCCAATTAATCCCCTGTCGCCATATTGTTTGGAACTGTCAATGCCTGAAATGGACATTGTAGACAGTAACGTTTTTGGAGTAGGAGAAAATATGGGAAGTTATAATTGCAACTTTATGGCTTATAAAATTCAAGATTATATTAATAAACATAATTTAAATTTAAAGCAATTATTTTTTCACATTGGAAAAATGGCTGAGGCAAAAAGTGTGGCAAATAATATTGCTGATTTGTTGGTAGTTAATAAAATGTTAAAATAGGCTATGGTAAGAGCTCTTGATTTAGATACAGTAGCACCGGATGACCAAATAAAATCACCCCCTACCCCCTCTTTGACTAAAGAGGGGAAAAATATTATTTTGAATAATAATGTAAAGTTACCAAATAATCAAAAGAATCGTAGTACAACTCCAAAAGATATGGTTGATAAAAATATGGCCATATTTAGGCAAAAGGTTTATGATGTTTTGGGACATACTTCAAACCCACTATCATCATTTTTGGTAAAACCACATGTATTTAAATTTAGAGAACAGGATGATGCTGAAGAAATAATTTTGGTGATGCGACCACATTGGTTTACCAATGTTTCGTGGATAATTATGACCATGTTTATGTTAATGGTGCCAACATTAGTCCGTTTTTTACCAGTATGGGGAGGAGTACCGTTGCGATATCAAATGTTGGGAATTTTGTTTTGGTATATGGTAACTTTGGCATTTGCTTTGGAAAAATTTTTATCATGGTATTTTGATGTATATATCATTACCGATGAGCGGGTGATTGATATTGAATTTAGAAATTTATTAGATAAAAAGTTTTCAGAAGCTAAGATATCATTGATTCAAGATGTGGCTTCAAATGTTCGAGGTATCTCACAAACCATGTTTAATTATGGAGATGTATTGATTCAAACAGCATCGGCAATACCAGAAATTTGTTTTGAAAAAGTTCCAAATCCTGACAAGGTAATTAAAGTTTTACAAATGATGCGACAAGAAGAAGAACAAGAAGCCATCGATGGGAGGGTCCGATAATGATTCCTGATTTAAGTATATATTTGATAATTTTGGAAAAAATATTTGCGTTTGTGGGTACAGGTTTATATTTAATTTTTGCGGTTGTAATAGTAAAACAAGTCTCGATGATGACTAAAAATGTTTATGATAAATTTAATGCAGTGGTAATTGTCTTTTCCTATATTCATTTGGCTTTAGCAATATTTTTAATGGTGATGGGAATGATTTGGCTGTAGTATCATAAATTGTGGGATATAAAGTTACAAAAAACAATTCAGATAATTTTTGGGAAGATAATAAAAATAATTCGTTTGGTTTGGATAATAAATTAATTATTACGCTGAATAAAAATGTAATTACGGTTGAAGGTCACGGAGCCGATGCTTATATATGGAGAGATAATAAAAAAGCTAAAATTTCAAATGACGAGAAAATAGTAAAAGGAATCGTAAAAAATGGCGATAAATTATTTTTAGGAGATGAAGTTATAGTTGAATTTTTTTTAACAAAACATAATTTAAATTTGCCAAAAATTAATTGGAATTTGTGGATAGGAGTAATAATTTTGCTTTCTTTGGCAGTGATAATTTTTACCGGTTGGAAACGAACAGTTGAGATCAAAACTGAAAATGAATATCAGAAAAATTTAACCATAATTAAGGATAAAATATCAAAATCTGACGAATTAAAAAGTATTGATCCGGAAACAAGTTTAAAACTATTATCTGAGGCAAAAAATAATTTGCCATTAATTAAAATTAACAAAAAGCATATTACAGAGACAAATGAAATAGAAAAACAAATTGAGGAAAAAATGGCAATTAGTGGATCGACTGAAGTGGTGGGATTTAGCGATATTTACAATGCCAAAACGGCGGATGCGGTTGATAGAAATTATGACAAAATGGCAGTATCTGGAAATTTGGCGGTGTTGACTGAGATTAAAACTGGAAAAATAATTTTGGTAAATTTGGACTCAGGAAAAGTTGATAAATTTGAAGTCAACAAAGAGATAACTAATATAATTGATGTTATTTTTGCCAATAAAAATATATTTATTTATGATGGAAAGGATATTTGGGATATTAAAAATAATAAAGTGGCTCAAATCGGAGACGAAGTTTTTACCAAAGTACTTAATTGGAATAGTAGTTGGTACTTGTTGGGACAAGATGGAAAAATTAAAAAATTTAATGATAATAAAATTAGCAATTGGACAAGTGACAGTGCAACTTTGATTAACAAGCCAGTAGGTATGGCCATTGACGCAACGGTGTGGGTAGTTGATGGTGGCGGTAACGTAGCAAATTACGAAAAAGGAATTAACAAAAAATGGGCATCGTCAATCAATATTGCCAATGAAAAAATAATTGGGATAACAACAACTGCTGATAGCAATAAAGTGGCGATAATTTCTGATAAAAAAGTTTATATATTTGAAAAGAATGGGGGAAAACTGATGGCGACTCACAATTTTGAAAAAATTGGAATAATTGAGGCTAAAATGGGAAATAATGAACAAATATATGTTTTGGGGCAAGATCAAAAAATATATAAGGTAAAATAAGGAGTGAGATATTTTAACCGCGATAGTCGGGATTACAATTTTATAGATAAATTTGAAGCGGGTATGGCGCTGTCTGGGGCTGATGCCAAGGCATTGCGAGTGGCTGGAGTTCACTTTAACGGCGCTAAAGTAGAAATCATCAATGGTGTGCCTACAGTATTCAATTTGACCATAACTCCCTATAAATTTGCCCAAAATAAAGAGGTGGATAAAAGTAATGAACGAAAGTTGTTGTTAACCAAAAAAGAAATTGCCAAACTACAAAGTTTACGCCATCAAAAATATATGTTGATTCCGGTGTCGATTTTTACCAAGGGCCGATGGTTTAAGATGGAAGTGGGAGTGGGGAGAAAGATGAAAAAATACGAAAAGAGAGAGAAAATTAAGGCAAGAGAAAATATCGTTGAGTAATTTTGTTGGTGATATAATTTTGTTATATGACAAATAAACCAGTTACTCATGAAAACATAGAAATATTATTACCAGTTGATACTATTAAAGCTATTGAGGATTATGCTCAGGTTTACGGAATGTCATTTGATGAAGCAACACAAAGATTTATTACAATAGGGAGAGGCTTGGAACAATTTGCGTCTGAATCTGGTACAAAAATAGAAATAAGACAACCAAAAGTAAAGTAATGGCGGAGATGCTCCGTGTTGAGCGGAGGTCCAGGGTCGAAATTAAAAAACGTCTACAAGCTTAAAATACTTTATCCTACGCCCATAACAACTAAAGTAAATGAAAAGTGTGATGGTGTCGATTGGTGTGGGCATTACCCCACTCTTAATTTTTAAAAAAATCGAGATTTTTAAAAAAGCATTTCAGATTAAATTACACCAGTTAAACTGTCCTGAAAAAACGGAGTAACCGATGTCTTGTTAAATTAAGCTAAAGCGTAATTTAAAGCAGAAGCATTGGAACCAATAAAGGAGCCAGTGACTTCAGTGAGAGTAGATTTAGCCGAAGCTAAAGCAGCTTTCAAAGATTTGCTAATGTTAGTAGCATGTTTGTTTTGACCTTGTTTTACGACTCATAGATCAAAGTCGGCTTGCAGTTTTTTAAAGTACAGGCTCTGTCAATTCTTGACATCTCCAGGATTGGATTATACCAAAGATAGGGCTATTTTACAAGTTTTGAACGTGAATTAATGTAGATTAATACTAAAATACTGGCTAGAAGGGAAAAGACAGCGGAGAATTGTTCAAAATAAAACTTGACGACAGCACCAATAAAAATATTGACCAAAAGGGAAAATTTGAATAATTTTAAACCTGATTTTTTACGTTTAGACAAATAGAAAAACCAACCCAATAATATTAAAATAGTAGAAATTAAATCGCTGCCAATTTTGATAAATATTAAATAATTATCACTTGTGGAAAAAGAATTATAGTTTTGATAAATATTGTAAATTGTATCGAGCCGATAAGAGGAAGTAAAAATGGTATAAAAATCAAAGGTTTTGTCAAAAACATAATAGAGTGAATAGATTGATAAAATGATAAATAATGGTCTAAATTTGGATAATTTTTCTAAAAATGATTGAATAATTGAAGTTTTGGTTTTGACTTTTTGAAGTCGAGTATTAGCAAAGCGATAAACCAAAAATATTAATATAAAAGAAATATAAATTAAAATGATGGCGGGACGGAAAAAATAATTATTATCACGAGAAATGTACTTACCTAATTCGTCAATATATTGACCCCAACCAAGACCAGCCAAAATACTAGCCAAGCTTAAAATTTTTTTGGATTTATATAAAAAAATAACGATAAAAGAGACCAGCATAAATAAACCACCCCAAAAAAGATGAGCGATATGCCAAGAACCAAAAACAACTTGTCGATAATGAGTAAAATGTAAAAAAAGACGAACTGATAATACTGAAAAAACTGCTGATATTAAAAAATTTAGTAAGTAAGCTGATGAATTTTGCCGCACAATGGTATTGTATATCAATGGGGATAATTGTGGAAATGGTGTTTCCCAAAACTTGTGTTGGTTGTGGAAAAATTGGGCAATATTTGTGTGAGAAATGCCAAAATAAAATTGAAATTATTGGGGCAGATTATAAAAATAAAAAAGTAGAGGGAAGAATTGGATTATTTAAGTACCATGGAGTAATTAAAGATTTAATTTCCCTGGTAAAATTTGAACTGGTATCGGAGGCAAAAACTGAAATTGGAAAAATGATAGCGGAACAATTGAGGGAAAATTATCCAAATATATTGGAATATTGGGTAAAAAATAAATTTGTAATTGTTCCAGTCCCCCTTCATTGGCGGCGAAAAAATTGGCGGGGATTTAATCAGGCAGAAATTATTGCTAACGAAGTGGGAAAAATAATTAATTTAAAAATAAATAATAATTTAATTATTAGATTTAAAAATACTAAGAAACAAGTAACTAGTAACAAGATAGAAAGAAGTATTAACATAAAAGATGCGTTTAAAACGGTAGGAAAGTTGCCAAAGAATATTATTATTTTTGATGATGTGTGGACGACAGGAAATACTATAAAAAATATAATAAAAATTATCCCGAAAAATAGAAAAATTTGGGTATTAACCTTGGCGACCGGAAATTAGGCGATTGTCGATAATTTCCTCAGCGGATTTGCCAGGTTGAGCATCTAATATGGGAAGATCAGTAATTTGCTCAGGATTGCCATCAACAGGAGTCAATGATGATAGATAGAAATTATCAACAAAAAGTCCGTGGGGGGTAAGTGATTCACGTAATTCATTTTTAATTTCATCTTCGATTAAGCTGCGATCGGTGGAAAGTGAATTAATTAAAGTGTGGTTGGTAATAACTTTGCGAATCCGACTACGAGTAACCGGACGAACAACTTTGGAGACAAAGTTTTCACCAATATTTTGCCAAATTTCGGGTAATCTTTCGGTATCTAATTTAATTAAAACTGTGGCTTCGACGGCAACAAATTTATTATCAGCAGTAACAGCGTGAATTACTTCATCACCCATGATTTCTTTGTTGTCTTT
>JAHFKH010000030.1 GCA_023245435.1 Candidatus Shapirobacteria bacterium
ATCTCGTGGACAAATTGCATATCAATGTTTAGTTGACATACCAAAACATTTTCCTAATGTTAATTTATTGGAATATGTTGTTATGCCAAATCATATACATCTATTGTTGGAGATAATCAAACCTTTATCTAACATAGTAGAGACGCATCATGATGCGTCTCTAACAAAAAAATATCAAAGTTATTTCCATCACCGAATCGCCAAAAAATCAACACAAATAATCCCATTAGTTATCAAACAATATAAATCGGCAGTTACAAAATTAATTAATCCTAAAACATGTTTTTTTGGTTGGCAGTCGCGATATTATGATGAAATTATAGAAAATGAAACAAGATTAAAAGTTATAAAATATTATATTCGTAATAATCCCAAAAATTGGAATAAGGATACACTAAATAAAAAATAGGAAATCGTGTCTCTGCTATCGTTTAACTAAATCTATTCTATCTGACCACATATCTTGTCCACATCCAGTACAAAATAAATTAAATCTCGGTTGGGCTTCTGTTGTATATTTATTTGTTTCTGGATTAGAAGAATCTTTAACATATATTTTTACCGGTATACGATGATTACGATTTTTACTACACAAATAATCAACTATATTAAACTCTACTCTTGTTGCTGTTGTAGGCATATTTGATTGTACCACTGTTTAGACACCGCAGCCGCCGGCGGCGGGGGCAGCTCCATTTAGCTCGGGTAAAATAGTTTTACATTCTTTGGGGGTTGATTTGGCACCAATACAAATCCCCTCTTTGATGACATTGGGAGTACGATATTTACTTTGACTGGCAACTTTATTGCCAATTTTTAGGGTACCTGTGCCATCTTGAGTATAGGCAGCTTCAGGAGGAAATGGTTGATCATTTATAAGTAATGTGGGAGATCCCGAAACATTATATTTGGTAGTTAAAGCTAATTCTTTTTCAATTAAATTGATACCATCTTTGTTAAAACATTCAGTAATGGCGTTGGTATCTAAACCAGTTTGTTTGGCTTGATCTTCCCAACACGAATCGGCATTTTGAGCCGTACAATTTTTGTTGATTTTACCAATAAAGTCCCACCATAATTTTTTATTATCACCAACCATGTTCCAAACACACATTTCGCGAATATCTTGAGTTGCCTCTTGTCGACCATGAAGTGAAGCGTACATAGCACCGGATGGTGATTTGATATAAGCTTTTTCATCCTTACATTTGGCTAAATTGTTACTAACTACCTGTTTACATTCAGCAACAGAAGTAAAATATTTATTTTGAACATAAGTGGCACATTGATTAATATCACCGGAACGACTGGCGCAATAAGTGTCAAGGTTATCAATTTTGTCAAAAATATAGTGAGGAGTAATATTGGTTTTGGATCCAATTAAGTCAAAGACGGGACGTAAAATATCTTCAATTTGATTACCGTAGGGACAAAAACTCATGACAAAAAATTTTAATTCAGCCTTGTCTTGTTTTGGTGGAGCAAAAACTATTTTACTATCAAGTTTGGGAGTAGTGGTCAAACCAACTGATCTAAATCGAGCAAAAGAAAGACCAGAATAAAAGGATAGACCAACTAATAATATTGCGGTAAAAATTACAGCGGGAACAGGAACTTTAATGTATTTATAGGTATTTTCTTCGATTATTTTTTTGGCCATATTTTTTTAATAATAATTACTCGTTGATAATGGAAATAGCACCAACTGGGCATGAAGTGATGGCATTTTGAACCGTTTCACTATTAACATCGGCTGGTTGTTTTTTAACTTTGGCTTTGTAGGTAGTGGTATCCATTTCAAAAGTTTCGGGGTCGAGTAAGGGGCAAGTATTGCAACCAATACATTTATCGGGATCAACATAAACTTTTTGAGTCATAGAAAAAATTATATCAAATAATTTTGTTTATATTCTTTTATAAAATTTCCCGATTCAATAATGGCTTTGAGAATTAGGGTAATTCGGTCTTCGGCTTCGATTTTGGATAATTTTTTAACGTTACCGGGAAAATAGTGAAAAATTTCATTTCGACCTTGTTTCCAAGCTGACCAAAGTTTTTCGGCCAATTGTTCACCATTGTCGTGTAAATCGGCAAGTTTTTTAAAAATAGAATATCGTTTGTAACGCAGGGAAGGATTTAGAGTTTTACCAACCCGAAAACGATCGGAATGATAACTATTTTCGTCAATAATGTGAAGATCAAAGAAAAAATCTTTTAAATAACCTTCATAAGCTTTGGCCGCAGGAGCAACAATAAAAGAATAATCGTTAATATGATTTTCTTGCAAATATTTTAAAACATTTTCCACATCATCAATTAATTGATCTTGATCGTTTTTAAGATAGGTCTTGGCGTCAATAAAAAGTTGAGGATCCATAAAACTTAGAATACAAGAATGGTGGTTAAAAGGAAACAGACAAATCCAAAAAACCAAATATAATATTTGAGAGAAGAAATGGCAAATTGTTTTGATTCACGGGCAAAAAGCCATTGTTGAAGTTTTTTAGGGTCATTGCGATATGAATAAATTTCGTCAATTAATAAATGGATATTAACGGCTAATAAAATAGATTTTATAAAAATGCTACTAGTTGAGGTAAAAACAAAAAAAGAAAAAATAGTTAAAACTACTTGAAAAAAATAATGATGAAAAATTAAGCTAAGATGTTGGTGTTCAGTAACTTTTAATAATTTTATTAAACTACGCCAATCCCCTTTTTTCCAGGCAATTTGGGCCAAACGGCTTTCTTCCAAATTTGGTTTTAAATAAAGCCAATAAATTAGATGATCGAGGTCAATTAAATATGAACCCAAGGCTAGACCAATTAATAAGTAAAAGTAATTTAAATAGTTTGTTTTTGAAAATAACCAAATAAGACTAGTGACAAAATATATGCAAAACAAAGGAATAATATGTGGTTTAAATTCTGATTTCACTAATTAATATTAGCAGAAAAAGTTATTCATATCTTAACGCTTCGATGGGAGAAAGCTGGGAGGCTTTGCGAGCCGGAGCGACACCAAAGATAACTCCAACGGCAAATGATACCCCAAATGCCAATGAAATCGAACCAATAGTTACTTGGGCGGGGAAAAATTGGGAAATGGCAAATGTACCTAAAGCTCCGAGACAGATTCCAACTAAACCACCAATACTTGACAAAATTACAGCTTCAATTAAAAATTGAATTAAAATTGCCCTAGGATAGGCACCAATTGCTTTGCGTAAACCAATTTCTCGGGTGCGTTCGGTAACTGTGACTAACATAATATTCATAATTCCAATCCCCCCAACAACCAAAGAAATAGCGGCAATACCAGTTAAGGCAATGGTTAAGGTGCTGATAATAGAGTTAATTGAAGATAATAATTGAGATGAATCAAAAACAGAAAACGCATCTTTGTCATATTTTTTGAGTAAGATTTTTTTTACTTCAGCTTTGGTGGCTTCTACACCTTCTTGTTGGCTGGCTTTGATGTTAATGGCATTAATATTTTCATTACCAGTAAATTCAAAAACAAGGCCAATGGGAATGTACAAAAAATCATCAAACGATGGTCCGCCAAACGAAGAACCTTTTTTGTCTAAAATTCCAATAACTTTTAAACTTTTGCCTTTGGCAATAATTTTTTTACCCAAGGCCGAACTTTTGGGAAAAAGATCGTTGGCTAAGGTATAACCTAAAACTGCGACATTACTTTTTTTATCATCTTCTTCTTTGTTGTACCAACGCCCATTGCCAGCACTGGGAATTAAATTATTGTTTGGACCATAAAGATAATTCGAACCAAAAGCGGTGACACCCTTTTTATTGGCAAATGAAGTAGATATATCAACTGTCGACTGTGAATTGGGTGAAACAATAGAATTTTTTAAATTTCGGCGTAAATCATTAATATCTTTTAAGCTAAAAGAGGTGCTAACTAAGCGTGATGAAGGGCTGTTGCTAAAACCGCCTTTATCATTAAACACTTTACCTGGGGCAACAAAAACAGTATTGGCACCCAAACTTTCAAATTGTTGATTGATATAAATTTGTAACCCATTGCCGATAGAAGTTAATAAAATAACTGATGTTACCCCAATAATGATTCCCAATGAAGTCAAAGCCGTTCGACCTTTATTTTTTAAAATCGAACGAAAAGAAGATTTAATTAAATCATCGAGTGATGGTTTTAACATATTTTTCCATCTCTTATAACAATTATTCTTTCGGCTTGTTTGGCCAATTCCATATCATGAGTAACTAAAACAATAGTTCGGCCTTCATGATGAAGTTCATGAAATAATTTTATAATTTCTGATCCTGACTTTGAATCAAGATTGCCGGTGGGTTCGTCGGCCAAAATAATTAAAGGATTGTTGACCAAGGCCCGGGCAATAGCGACACGTTGTTGTTGACCACCAGAAAGTTGAGCAGGAGTGTTAGGAGCTTTGTCGGCTAGACCTACCTTGGTTAGCATTTCGATGGCCAATTTGTTGCGGTCATTTTTGGGAACATCGGAATAAAGTAAAGGTAGGGCAACATTTTCAACGGCTGAAGTTTTGGCGAGTAAATTAAACTGTTGAAACACAAAACCTAAAGTTATATTTCTGGTTTTAGCCAGGGCTTCTTCTTTGAAATGAGAAATATCTTGACCTTCAAGTAAAATTTGGCCTGAAGTTGGGTTGTCCAATAGTCCGACAATGTGCATTAAGGTTGATTTACCCGATCCCGACGGTCCGGTAATCGAAACAAATTCACCAGGGTAAATGGCAAAAGAAACTCCATCTAAAGCATTAAAAGTACTATTACCTAAAGTATAGGTTTTAACAATATTTTTTAATTCCAATACCGGAGATTTTTTTTTAGCGTTTTTTGATAACGACGGTGTCATTTTGATTTATTCCATCTAAAATTTCAACTAAGGTGTCTGTTTCAATTCCGGTTTTAATATTTCTTTTTTCTAATTTATCACCAACTTTTAGCCAAACATAATTTTGACCATTGTCATCGTTAATGGCTTCAAGCGGTAAAGTTAAAGCGTTTGAAACTTCTTTGATTAAAATATCGACATCACCATCCATACCCAATCGATAACTTAAACCTTGATTATCAAGTGGCAGGGGGAAGCGAATTTCGTAAACAGTTGATGATTGACCAGCAACAGGAGTAAAAGAAACAAAGCTTAACTTAGTGTCAATAATTTTATCGGCAAATGAGTCTAATTTAATAGTGGCCTCTTGTCCCTGAGCAAGTTTGACGACTTCTTGTTGGTCAACTTCCGATCGAAAATAAAGGGAATTGGGGTTGATAATAGTAATTGTAGCCGTAGCTGGGGTAATATTTACACCCGGTAATGGTTGGTCAATGGCAACCACGACGCCGTCGATGGGGGTAATTAATTTTGATTCGGCAATGGCCATATCGGCAATTTCGTAGGTAATGACGGAATTATTTAGTGAATATTGGGTGCGATCAAGAATTCTTTGAATGGCATCGGTGACCAAATAATTGTCTCGGGTTTTTTGATAAGTGTCTTGAACATCTTGAAATTGACTTAACTGGGTTCGATAATTGTTATATTGAGTTTGTAATGATTTTTTTAATTCAACACTGTCAAGGGTAGCTAGGACTTGCCATTTTTTGACTCGATCACCAATTTTGACTCCGACCCAATTTAGTTTTCCAGAATTTTTAAATTTAACAATGGCAATTTGGTCTGAGTTAATTGAACCGGATAGGGTAACTTGATCTTTGATGTCTTGAATAGTGGGAGAAATTATTTGGTCAGTTTTAGGATTTAAAGTAACGGCAGAAGTGGGAGTGGTCGTAAATTTACGGATAACAAAAAATAGGGCAATAGCCGCAATAATTCCAATAATAATTTTGGTTGTTTTATTCATAAATTAATCTCTCTATTATATAGTATTTTTTAGCTGTTTTAGTTTCCACATAAATAGACGGCCTTTGGAGTTGATGGTATTTTGGTTTTGATCTTTGACGAAATAAAAAGCTTTGTCGAGTAAGTTTTTGTCCGTATTTTTGGCTAATCTAATATAAAGTGATTTATGGTCCCAATCCCCTAGTTCTTCGGCTAACATCAAACCGTAAGCTTGGAATTCATTTTTAATATATTTTTTACGCCGTTCTAGCTTTTTTTTATATTCGACCAACGTATCGGCAAATAATTGAGGAGGAGAAGATTTGTTCATGGTGGACCATGGCGGAGTCGGACCGCCCTTTCCGCAATGCGAATGCGGTGCTCTACCAGATAAGCTAATGGCCCATAAGTTCTGCCACTATTTTATCAATAGTTTGGTCAATAAGCACTTTTTCGTCGGAGGTAAAATTTTGGAGGACAAAGTCCTCAGTGGGAACGTGAGCCGGAGGTTTGCCAATGCCAATACGGATACGGTTAAAGGCCTGTGTACCAAGGTGGGCAATAACTGATTCGACACCGTGGTGACCAGCAGGTCCCCGGTCAAATTGGATGCGATACTCCCCTACCGGAAGGTCAAGGTCGTCGTGGATTAAGTAAAAATTTTTAAGGTCGACTTTATAAAAATGGACTATTTTTTGAACGGATAAACCGGCCTCGTTCATAAAGCCTGTATTAATATCACACTTGGTATGAGGCAATTCTTTGGCTTTTAAAATGGTGATAAATTGGTGGCCAATATTGTGGCGAGTTTTAAGATAAGGTTTTCCTGAATTGCCTAGACCAATAAAAAGTTTCATAAGGTAATTATATACCATGATATAGATTGATGTATAAAGATTACCTAAGGATAGGTTTTATTTATTTTGATATAATAATTAGCACTCAAGACAGTAGACTGCTAAACTCTGATTCGGTGATAATGGGAATGTTAAGTTTGGTGGCGGTAATATACTTGTCAGAGCTGGATTTTTCATTACAGATTAGATAGTTAGTATTGCTGGTAACTGAGGATAAAAATTTGCCACCGTTGGCATCGATAATGTCGATTAATTTTTGACGAGGAACAGATAACGTTCCAGTAATACAGAACGTTAAATTAGTAAATTTCAAATTACGAATTACGAATTGTATTTTGACTTGAGAAAGGATTGATTCTATCCAATGGCGACGGAGATTAATGCCGTCAATGATTTTTTGAGCCAGGGTTTTTTGAAAGCCTTTGATTTTGACCAAGTCCTCTATTTTAAGGTTTAACAATTTGGCTGGGGTATCAAAACCGGCGGTAATTAGCTGTTGGATTCGGGCTCCGGAAAAATTGGGAATAATGGCGGCATCAAAAACCTGTTTAAGGGTGAGAGATTTTTTGGCTTGAATTTGATTTATAATATTTTTAGCTGATTTTTCACCTAAGTTATCGAGTGGGGCAATATCTTCAACTTTTAGCTTGTAAAAATCGCCAGGATTTTGGACTTTTTTGACAGTATATAATTTTTGAATAGTTTTGTCAGATAGACCTAAAATATCTAAAGTGTGGCAAAAAAGATTGAGAGAACCAATAATTTGCCCTAAACAGTTTTGTGCGTTTGGACAGCGGAGAAATTTTGACTCTTTGATTAATTTGCTGCCACAAGAGGGACAAATTGTGGGAATGGCAACGTGGTTTTGAGAAACTTTGGTGATGACTTTTTCGATATGGGGAATAACGTCACCGCGACGGGTAACTTCGATAACATCGCCAACATTGATATTTTTTTTGATAATTAAATCATGGTTGGCCAGTGAGGCATAGGTAATAATTGCTCCCGATAATTCAATAGGTTCGATTTGGGCGACTGGGGTAATGGCACCCATGGGCCCAACTTGCCAGGTAATATTTAAAATGGTGGAAGTATTGGTACTGGCGGGAAATTTATAGGCTACCTGATATTTGGGGCGATTGTTTTTTTCACCCAAAGACTGGGCTTGTTTGTTGTCATTTATTTTTATAACCAAACCGTCGATTTCAAAGGGATAGTTGAGACGTTTTTGTAATAAAAAATCTTGATAAATTTTTTCAATTTGATTAAAATTTTGACACAAAAATGATTCGACAGAGGTAAAACCAAGATTGTTTAATAATTTAATTTCATCTGAAATATTGGACAAATTTGGGAAAATATCGACAGCATATAAACTACAATATTCGCAAAATTTTGAATCAAGACGTTGGGAAATGCCAGAAGCGGCATTACGAGGATTGGAATAAACCCCTCCGCCTTCGGCACCTCCCCTTGACAGGGGAGGAAAAATTTCTTTATTGAGCTTGATAAAATCATTTTTAGTCACCATAATTTCACAGCGGACTGAGCCGGTAAAATCTGGGGGATTTTTGATAAAATTTTTCATTTTAACCACATTTTGGGTAATGACGTCCCCTATTTGACCATCACCTCGGGTAATGGCGTTGATTAGTTTTCCATTTTTATAGATTAATTCAATAGAAATTCCATCGCATTTGGGTTGAATTATAAATTCAGAAATATTAATTTTTTTTAATTCAAAATAGTGAATTAAATCGGTAATATTGGTAACTTTGTTTTGGGAACCCATGGGCATGATGTGGGTTTTTTTATCAAAACCAGTCTCAAAATTGGAATGACCAATTTTGGTAAATATCCTGTGATTGGGTAATTTTTGCCTTAATATCTCTTCGAGAGTATCGTAGGTGTGATCATCCATTATTGGTTTACTGCTAGTGTAGCAAGCCTTTTTGGCAACTAGCAATAATTCTCCTCTTTCTTCGGGAGATTTGTTGTGAAGATT
>JAHFKH010000004.1:0-3703 GCA_023245435.1 Candidatus Shapirobacteria bacterium
GGCTGGCCATCATTTCATAAAAAACCTTAGCTTTGTCTTCATGTTTTGGGCAATATTTATAGCTACTCGCCAAAAAATATCTTTGACTGTCTCTGTCGCTTTTCCATCTTCACCCTTAATTGCATACCGGCTTTCCGTTATATATTTGGCATTGTCAGATAATACTGGTTCAACTAAATTATTTTGCATTTATTTTATAATCAACAATTAACTCTTCAAATTCATCAACACTCTTAATATTTTTATAAATCGTGGCAAATCGTATATACGCTACCGGATCAGTTTCCCTTAATACATCCATCACAATTTTTGCAATTTCACTGCTTGGTATTTCGACTGATTCCCAATTTAAAAGTTTCATTTCAATTTCATCAATCATTTTTGATCTTTTTTCATCATCTACTCGCCACAATGCTCGCTCAAAACATTTTTGCAGCTTTTCTCGTGAGTAATCCTCAATCCGACCATCTTTTTTTATCACTTTAAGCTCGACATTACTTACTTTTTCATAAGTAGTAAATCGCTTTCCACACTTTAAACACTCTCGGCGGCGGCGAGTTGCTTTGCCATCCATTGCTTCTCGTGACTCCAAAACGTTACTCTCATCAAAATTACAATAAGGACACAACATACGGTAATTTTTATTAATTTGTAAAAAACGCTATCTATAGCGTATGTCATCCATCATACATACCACCCCCAGTGCCCGTCAACTAGCAATATCTACCCTCAAAATATATCAATACCCGTCAAGTTATGTGAACAATTTTTATGTTCAATAATAATTTATTATTATCTTCCCATTCTATGAGACGCATTATCTATAGTACGAGCTACTCCATCCATAGTAGAAGCAGACTGTATCATCTTCGATGCAGCCCCCCCCATTTCACCCGATGCATTTAACATACTAGCGGCATTTCTCGCCATTTCTTCTGAAACATTAGCAAACCGATTACCCGTAGCTTGTAAACCCTCAATCGAACGGTCCATACCTTGTACTCCTTTTTGAAAATCATCAACATCATTTCCAAAAACAGTTTCTGTATCGCGAAAATGTTGTGCAACTCCACTCATTATATCCACAGTCCTTCTATTCATATTTGAGGCTTCCAGCTGCATAGTTGTGTTATATAACTGAAATGCTTCATCTTCTCGACCAGCATCGGCCAACTGCTTTACTACTTCATAATGTTTGGCAATCAATTCTTCGAGACCAATTTCCTTCTTATTTGCTTTTTCTCTCAAATCCAATAATTGTAACGTAGTTGATTTTTCAGTCATATTATATAAATTAATTAATAACTAATTATAGTCATAATACATTCAAACAACCCAAATAACAACCCATATTGGTATAATACCCTCATGAACAAGATTCTTGGTTTTTTTCGTGAAGTCAGGGCTGAATTCAAAAATATCACTTGGCCCAAAAAAGACACTTTAATTCAGCTCACGATTGTGGTAATATCAATCTCGGTTATAATCTCCCTCATTTTAGGTGGATTTGACTATATATTTACAACCGGTTTAAATTATATCGGTACCAAACCAGTACCAGTACAAACAAATACAAACATAATTCCAACAGGCACAATTGCGCCTTTTGTCACAGCAACACCTACAATTAAAATTATTAACAAAAAATAATGCCCAACAATTCCACAAAAACTAACAATAAAGAATTTATTTTCCCCTTATCTACTGTCACCGCTCCTCCCGAAGCTGCCTGGTACGTCATCAATACCTACTCTGGTCACGAATACAAAGTTATCGAAGCCCTCAAAATCCGTATCAAAACCATGGGTTTGCAAGACTACATTTTCCAAGCTATTGTTCCTATCCAAAGTAAAATGGTCATTCGTCGTGGCTCAAAGATCAAAACCATGGAGAAAACCTTACCTGGTTATGTGTTTATTCAAATGATTGTTACCGATGATTCCTGGGTGACCGTTCGCACCACTACTGGTGTCACTGGTTTCGTTGGCATTGGTGCCAAACCCACTCCTATTTCCCAAGCTGAAGTCGATAACATTATTAAAACTGTCGAAGAAGACAAGCCAAAATATCAAGCTCCGTTTGGTATTGGTGACGTTGTGAAAATCACCAGTGGTCCATTTGCCGACTTCATTGGCACTATTGATAGTATCGACCAAGCCAAAGGCAAGCTTCGTTGCCTAGTTTCCTTTTTTGAACGCGAAACTCCGGTTGAAGTCGACTTTCTCCAGGTAACTAAGGAATTATAAATTAATAACCAATAACCAAATAACAAGAAACAAACAACATCCAATAACCAATAATTCAATAACCAAACTTTTGGAAATTGTGATTTGAAAAATTGGTAATTGTTTGGAATACTTGGAATTTGTATTTTAGAATTTAAATTAAAAAACATATGGCCAAAAAAATTAAAGCAGTCGTCAAATTAGCCTTACAAGCCGGAATGGCCAACCCCGCTCCTCCAGTTGGTACCGCTTTGGGTCCTCATGGTATCAAAATCATGGATTTTTGTAACGAATTTAACGCCAAAACCGCTGACATGAAAGGTTCATTAATTCCTGCCATTATCACTATTTTTGAAGATCGTTCTTTTGAATTCATCATCAAAAAACCTCCAGTTTCCGACATGATCAAAAAAATCACTGGCATTACCAAAGGTAGTGGCACTACTGGCCGCGAAAAAATTGGCAAAATTACCAATGCCCAAATTACTCAAATTGCCGAAAATAAAATCGTCGATTTGAATACTAAAGACTTGGAAGCCGCCAAACGTATGGTTGCCGGCACCGCCAAATCCATGGGCTTCGAAATTGTTGAATAAAAAAATGCTACGTAAACCTTATGAATTATTAAGTATAAGCACCGCTGTATTAATACCCTACTATCATATGTGTGTCACTAGTAATGAAAAAGATGAACATACAATTTGCAACATATATAGTATTCCTGAGGATGTACGTTGCATAATCCCAATTTCCGATCTAACAATTAGTCGTGGAGTTGTTGCTGTTTCACCATCAACTCAAATTTCCGGTTGTCTGGAATGTTATAAAAAAGGTTTATCCCCTAAAAAAAAATAATATGTCAACATTTCAACTCACACCAGAATTTGCACACCTTCAAATTTTAATACCCAGCCACGCGGAATCAAAATATAGGGGAATCAAAAGTACTACAATATGTTTTAGAAATTTTAATAAATGCCTAGCTATTAAAGATGGTTTTTCTGCTAACGGAATTGGAGCTTTTGCAACCAAGATGGATCCCGCTCCAGAATTTAACTGTAGTAAATGTAATTCAACTTTTACTCGTGAAGCTGTAAAACACTTTTTTAATTTAAAATTTACTGCTGAAAAAAAATTTCGTTGCGACATCCAACAAGCCGGCCAAGAATGTCTCGCTATGAGTCCAAATTTATCAATTAGAAATTGCGAGAGTTGTCCTATAAATTCAAATTTCGAATAAATTTATAACCATTAATTATTTAAAACAAAAAAAATGAGCAAAACTACTCAAGCAAACAAGGCCAAAAAAGCCAAAGCCACAGTGGAAGATCAAGTAATTGATCAAAAGGCTCCAGAAACTACTACCGAAGAAACGGCAGTTGTCGAGGAAACCACAATTAAAAAACCTACCCGTGTTAGGGGTAAAAAATATGTTGCTGCCAGAAAAAAATACGACATCAACAAACTTTATTCTTTAA
>JAHFKH010000004.1:3713-37958 GCA_023245435.1 Candidatus Shapirobacteria bacterium
AAGCGATAGAATTGGTTAAAACCACTTCTCTTTCCAAATTTGATGGCAAAATTGAAGCCCACATTTTGGGTTTCGATATGGGAAACATTGGCGAAATCGCTTTCCCTCACCTCGAATTAGGTAAAAAGAAAATCGTCATTTTAGACGACAAAATTTTAGCCGAAATCAAAGATGGTAAAGTTAATTTTGACATTTTAATTGCCACTCCTGTCACCATGCCAAAATTATTACCATTTGCCAAAATTTTGGGTCCAAAAGGTTTAATGCCCAATCCTAAAAATGGCACCTTAACTGATAAACCAGAAGAAGCAGTTAAAAGATTGTCGGTTGCCAAAACCATGATCAAATCTGAGAAAAAAGCTCCTGTTATTCATCAAGTTGTTGGTACAGTTTCTCAAAAAACTGAAGAAATTATTGCCAACATCAATGAATTGATCAAAGTGGTCAAACCCATCAAGATCAAAAAATTAGTTCTCTGTGCCACCATGGGTCCAGGAATTAAGTGTGAAGTTTTAAAATAAATAATTTAAAAACTTTAATCTCCCGATGCACATCGGGAGATTTTTTGTTATAATAAAAATCTATTTAACCCTCCATGTCCAAAATCAAAAACAATTTCCACTGCGGAATTGATTTTGGAACTACCAACTCCTCCCTCGCCATTTGTACCGACAATAATACAAAAGTAATTCCTATAGACAGGCAAAATCCTAACAATAAAATTTTAAAATCCTTAATTTATTTAAATCCCAAACAAGAAATTGCCATTGGTCATGACGCCATCAACCGATATTTAGACGATTTAAAAAATCTCCCCTCTGTCCCTCTTCGGTTGGAATTTACCGGTCGCATGATCAAAACTTTTGGTCCCTCCACTGGTGGTGGAGTAGGTCCTGTTATTTTTGTTCCCGAAATTGTCGAAGTTGACGATAGTGGTCGCGGTCGATTATTACAATCTTTAAAATCAGTTTTAACTAGCTCCACTTTTACTGGCACCAATATTTTTGGCAAATTTTATAGTTTGGAGGATTTATTAACTTTATTATTAAAAGAAATAAAAACTAGAGCGCAAACAGAAATTGGTTACGAACTAACCTCGGCCGTCATTGGTCGACCAGTCAAATATGTGGGGACATCAGAAAACAAAATTGCCCTCGACCGAATGCACACTATTGCCAAAAACGCTGGTTTTAAAGAAGTTCAATTCGAATACGAACCAGTTGGTGCCGCTCTTGATTATGGAATTAATTCCACCACTTCGCAAAAAGTTTTAGTTTATGATTTTGGCGGTGGAACATTAGATATTTGTATAATGGAGCTCCCCAGTAAAAAAATATTATCGGTTTCCGGTCGTGGTCTGGGCGGTGATTTACTAGATTCTCATTTAGCACTTAATAAATTAGCCCCTCATTTTGGGCTAAATTCAATTATTAATCACAAAATGCCATTTCCCCGCTATTTATTTTCCACCTTTACCTCATGGTACATGGCTACCCTCCAAAAAACTGTTAAAAATCACGACACTTTGGAAGAACTGGCTGTCAAATCATCACAACCCGACCAAGTTCGTAATTTAATTGCTCTAATTTTCAATGATTATGGTTTTGAATTTTTTCAAACCTTAGATCAATCTAAAATAAATTTATCAACTCAAAAACTAACTAATTTTGTTTTTAATCGACCAAATTTATCTATTACAGAAAATATTTCTGTAAATGATTTTGAAACTGCTATTATTCCCGATTTAGAAACTTCGCAAGATTGTATCAATGAGGCTCTAAATTTAGCCAATTTAAAACCCAATCAAATTGATAAAGTAATTTTAACTGGTGGTTCTTCCCAAGTACCCATTTTTATCAAACAACTATCTGACATCTTTACTTCTGATAAACTGACAATCTCGAGTCATTTCACTTCCGTCGCCTCCGGTCTCGCCCTGCGAGCCGAACAATTATTTATGTAGTCAAACCCGCTCTAATGTAGGTTTTTATTAATGATTGATATGGAATATTTGATTCGTTAGCTTTTTCTTTAATCCGGCTCAACATAAATTTTGGTAATCGAATTGAAATTGATTCTGAAGTTGGCTTTAAATTAGGAAAACTAACTTTTTCAAAATCACTAGAATCAAAATAATCAGCCAAAGAAATTTTTGACCAAAAGTTCCTCTCAGCATCTTCGTTTTTAAATTTGGGAATTTTAAGCATTTTCTTCATATAATTTTTTCTCCTTTATTCTAACGCCAAATCAATAATTTTATCCAACAATTGCGAATAACTTATTCCAATTACAGAAGCTTCTTTGGGAATTAACGAATGTGACGTCATCCCCGGAAGCGTATTAATTTCCAAGATATATGTTTTATTTTTATGAATTATAAAATCAATTCGAGCATACCCTCTAGCTTTTACTGCCAAATAAACCTGTCTTGCTAATTCCTGTACCTCTTCCGTTAATTTTTTACTAATTTTAGCAGGACAATTATATTCCGACTTATCATCACTATACTTTGCTTCATAGTTATAAAACCCAACCTTAGGCATAATTTCTACTACAGGTAAAACAATAATATCTTTATTGCCAATGACCCCACACGACAGTTCTATTCCTTCCAAATACTCCTCAATCAACACTTCGTCATCATATTTTTTGGCATTTTGGATAGCTTTAGATAAATCATTTTGCTGTTTTACAATGGTTACCCCAATACTTGATCCACCATTAACGGGTTTTACCACGCAAGGAATTTTATTAGTCAATTTAGCCATAGGCAATTTTAATCTCTCCATTACCCATCGAAAAATCATTTTATCCATACCAACAGCCGAGGCCAAAACCCCCGATCCGGTATATTTTATTCCCTTGGTTTCCAAATACCCCTGAATTTGTCCATCCTCTCCCCCTTTTCCATGTAAAGCCAACAATGCCACATCACAACCATCAATTTTATTTAAATCTTTTGGTAAATCCACTTTAACAACTTCATATTTATTCAAATCTAAATGTTTAACCATCTCGTTCCCTGTCATCAGTGACACTTCCCTCTCCGAGCTTTCTCCCCCCATCAACACGGCCACTTTTAGTTTTTTGTGCATTATCTATTATAATATAGTCAGTGAAAAAATATTTATCGCTCCTTTTGCTTTACTATTTCCGGTTTTTTGCGAGACTCCAGCTTCTAAAAAACCGAAAAATGACCATTGTCGGTGTCACAGGCTCGGCTGGTAAAAGCTCGGCTATCAGTGTTTGTCAAGCTGCCTTAGGTTCAAAATATAAAATCAAAACCAATAATGGCACCAATTCTGAATCTGGCATTCCTTTTGCCATATTGGGCATAAAAATTTCTGGTTATTCCCCTATAGATTGGCTAAAATACATACTCTTGGCACCAATACAGTTAATTTCTAACTGGCAAAAATATGACATTTATTTGTGTGAAATGGGCGTCGATGGACCCGATTCGCCCAAAAATATGTCTTTTCTTCTTACAATTATTAAGCCCCAAATTGGTATTTTTCTCAATGCTAA
Source organism: Candidatus Shapirobacteria bacterium (assembly GCA_023245435.1). Classification (GTDB taxonomy): domain Bacteria; phylum Patescibacteriota; class Microgenomatia; order UBA12405; family UBA12405; genus UBA12158. Next base: position 7,242 of record JAHFKH010000004.1, read on the forward strand.
TTTGTCTCATTCCCAAAATTTTGACCAAACTTTACCCACCGACCAAATCCTATTAAAAATCGGATTAGAAAAATCAAAATTAATCACCTCTCTCCCCTCCACTGGTTTTGCCCTTATCAACAACAATGATCCAATTGTTGCTAAAACCACTCAAAATACTTTGGCCAAAAAAATATATTTAAAACCAATTCATATTGATTTTTCCAATTTTGCCACTCCCCAAAGTTTTGATGTTTCAATTTCGGCCGCCATTAACTTAGCTCAAATTTTTAACATCAATCAAACCGAGGCTATAAATAATATAAAAAATAATTTAATCCTTCCTCCCGGCCGCTGTTCTATTTTAAATGGCATTAACAATTCCACTATTATTGATAGTTCTTACAACTCCTCCCCCTTGGCTTGTAGTGAAATGTTGGATATCTTAAAAAAATATCCATCACCACGAATTGCCGTTTTGGGTGATATGCGCGAATTGGGTCTTCAATCAAAATCCGCCCATCAAAATATATATCAACTCGCTTTAAAATCGGCTGATACTATTATTAGTATCGGAACTGATACCAACAAACACTTTGGTGATAAAGCTATAAAATTTTTAAATTATTCTGACGCCTCAATATACCTCATCAAAAATTTACCCAAAAATGCCACTGTTTTAGTCAAAGGTTCCCAAAATACAATTTTTCTCGAAGAGTTAGTTAAATCAATTCTTAAAAACCCCGCCGACGCAAATAAACTTTGTCGTCAATCCCCCTATTGGCTAAAAATAAAATCTGTTCATTGATACCATCTCAAAAAACATATAATATCTTTATATGTTTAATCTATTTTCCAAAAAAGAACCAGTTACTGTTGCCCCTATTAAAGTTGAACCAAAACCAAACACCAATGGTCAACTAAATATTGACAAAGAAGCTTTAAAAAATATTAAATTGGTCACTGTCGCCTACTCTCACGTCGAACGCGACATGTTTCCTACTCAAGATGCCTACGATGCCGAAATTGAAGTCGAAGACCGCGCCAAAGAAGTCGCCGATGTCATCAAAGAATTGGGCATCGAAGTCAAACTAACCCCCGGCAATCAATATTTATTAACTACACTATTAGTCGACAAACCAGATGTGGTTATCAATTTGGTCGACACTCTTCGGGGCAAAGACCGTCTGCAAACTTCTGTTCCCGCCTCACTTGAATTAAGTAATATCCCCTACACTGGTGCCGGTATGGAAGGATTAATTATTGGTAACGATCGTAATTTAACCAAAAGACTATTAATTGCCTACGACATTCCCACTCCTGCTTTTCAATATATTCGTCGTGCTGGCACTGCTATTCAAGAAGATTTGGGTTTGCCCTTGATTGTAAAACTTTGTGGTTCCGGTGGATCTGTTGGTATTGACAATCACGCTGTCAAAGAAACCATTAAAGAAGCTCAAAATAAAGCTGACAAAATGCTTAGTGTATACAAAATGCCTGTTATTGTTGAACAATTTGTTGATGGCCCCGAAATTACAGTTTGCATTTTTGATGATGGCATCAAAAATCATGTTTTTATGGCTCAAAAAGTTTTCCGCAAAAAACCCGATGGTAAACATTATTTTACCAGCATCGAATCGTATGAAGATGCTCGAGCCTACACCTACACTCCTGTCGAAGAACCAATTCAAACCAAAATTTCGCGACTGGCCATTCGCGCTTTTAATGCTCTAAATCACAAAGATTACGCCAAATTTGATATTCGTTACAACGAAGCCACCAATACCCCCTACTTTACCGACAGTAATCCTAATACTGCTTTTGGTCCTGATATGGGATTGCCATTTACTGAAGTTGCCGCTATGTATCATGTCAGTTTTAAAGACATTGTTGCTTCTATGCTCAGTAAATATGGTAAACAAATTTCCAAATCTTAAACGAATTGCTCAAATAAATAGTTATTATTGTGGCCCGGCCTCGCTACAAATGTTGTTTAGTTTTTACAATGTTGACATTGAACAACAGCAAGTTGTCGATTATTTAGGTATTAACGACAAAATTATAAACTTTGGGACCACCATTCAAGAATTAGGTACTTTTGTCAAAGATTTATATCCCCAATATCAATTTTGGTACAAATTAAATTCTTCAATTACTGAATTATCACAAATAATAAACGAGTATAAATACCCTGTTGGCGTTGAGTGGCAGGGAGTTTTTGATTATCCCGACGAGGAAAAATCAGAAGACGAAGATGATGACCCAGGTCACTTGGCTGTCATTACTGAGATAAATACCAGTAAAAATTATATTTATATTGCCGATCCGGATATACATTATGCCGGTAAAGACCGAAAATTTTCTATTCTTCAGTTTGAACGTCGTTGGTGGGATATAAATGTTATTAACCATCAAGAAATTGATGATTATCACGGGCTTTTTTTTATTTCCCCTCAAAATATTTCCTTCCCCCCAGAATTTCAACTTCTCAAGCCTTAAATTCTTTTTCTTTTTTCATTTCCCGCTCAATCAAATTTCTCAAAAACACCGATCGAGGAATCATTCTCTTTTGCGCCACCCAATCCAAATAACTCAAAATTTTGGGTGAGACAAAAAAATTAAAACGGACATCACTATTTTGCTTGGCCGCTTCTACCGCTTTAATTAATTCATCGTGTAAATTATTTTTATTGTAAGCCACCCAAATTACTTTTTCGGTACTAACCCCTTTAAACAACATTGGTTCTTTACCTTCCTCATCTGAATACATCACAATCACAGGTTTACCTTTTTCAATTGCCAAAGTTATTTCGTGTCCAATATGAAGAGTTGAAGGGAAAGAAGCTTCAAATACTGAGAAATCGCTTTTGTCGAGTGATTTAACTATTTCTTTGTGAAAATCAAATTTTTGAATCGCCGACAATTGTTCTTTTCCCTTTGCCCATTTATCTATTGTATTGTCGATAACACTGTAACCTTCATCCTTTAAAAAACCCACTATTTTTTTATATACCTCACTATATTGGTCTCGGTAAAAACGTGATCCGGAAAAATATACTTTCATATTTCTGTATTATATCAGTAAATCTATCTTTTCATACAAATCTATCCTATTTGCACATGGATAGATATCCGATTTACTATTATATTTTTTTACTATTTTTTTAAAAAATTTTACAGTTGGATAATCAATTCCTACTCGTCGATAATAATCACGAGGATTGTAATATTGATTAATAATAATTTGGGACAAAATTAAATTATGCTTAAAACCAAATCTAACTCTTTCAACTGGGTCGGTAAAATAACGTTTCCATTGCCAAAATATTGTCTGCCATATTGGTTGGATCACCAATATAATTAAATCAGCCTTATCAAAAATTTCTTCAACCTTATAAATTCCTTCCATGACCCAATTTTTCTTTTTAAAAACTTTATTCAAATCACTCATTATCTTTGAATTTTTATACAAAGGTATTTTATTTTCAATAATATTTGAATAATCTACAAACACATCGTCAAGATCTACATAAGTTAATCCGTATCTATCGGCAATCATTCTTGCCAAAGTACTTTTGCCTCCACCACATGGTCCAATAATACTTATCTTCATAAAATCCAAGTATTATATCAATATTTACCAAAAAATTCGATACCACTTTATATCGTTTTTCACTGCTTCATCCCAACTTCCTTTTAAATTATGATCTGCCCCATCATAAATTTGTAACTCTACATCTTTATTTAATAATTGTAAATTATTAACTACCTCAGTTTGCCATTCAACTTTTACCTGGCTATCAGCTGTCCCCTGCTCAATCAAAATAGGAGCATTGATCCATTCATAATAATTTTCAAACGCATAACGCCTACCATCATAATATTTTAAAAATAAATTGACAAAATCAGTTGCTTTTTGTTTTTCTTCTCCTTCGTCGGCAGTATCAATTAAACTTTGAGGAAATGGATTTGTCATTGGGGCCCACAACACCGTCGGGTATTTTTCCCCCGTGATTTCTAATACTGACAAGGCAATTTGCCCACCGTTACTATGCGCCCAAATCCCAATTTTATTTTTATCCACCCACGGCAATTGTTTGACAGACTGTATCAAATCAAGTACTTCTATAACTTTGTGAAACCTTGCCTCCAACACATCGCTCGATTCATTATCACTATTTCCATAACCCAAAAAATCCAAACTTATTGTGGCATACCCAGCCCGAGCCAATTCGTCCGCCACTTTCCATGTCCCCGACCCCACATAATACCCTTCTTTTTCTGCATACCCCCGAATCATGATAATAATTGGTTTATTATATTTACCATCCCAATTTAACATCCCCGATACTTTTTTGCCATCACTCACAAAGCTAATTTCCCGACCTTTTTTATTATCAATTTGTTCTGAAATAACTATTGTTGAGCCAACTCCCTGCCTTTTTGCCAAACTATCAAAATCATATTTTTCTAGGCTTTTTTCACTAAATTTTACGTTTACCAGCGGGCTTATTACCCCCCGTGGCCAAAAAAAATATATACCAATACTTAAAAATATTACAATCAAAATTAATCCAATCAGCTTCCTCACACTTCCATTCTATCTCTTGTTTCAAACATTTCTCTTAATAGTTTTTGGTCTTCTTCAACCGTTTTTCCCAAAAACAAATCTTTATTTTCCACACATTTAACAAACAATTCTCGTGTCAAAACAGGTTCTCCCAAACCTACGTCAAAAACCGCCCGTAAAATATTTAATCTATCCGCTCCTTTAAAAATCCTTGCCATCCTTTAATTCTACTCACCTAATCGTCCTTGCCAACCCCCCAAAAATTGTGACTAAATACCCATAATATTTTACCTTTAATAAATACAGTGATATAATCACTGCAATATGACAGAAAATACAGATAATAACCCTATAGAAGAAATTATGATGCCGACAGCGTCAGAAATAAATGAAAAATTAAAAAAAGCAGGTATTTTAGGTATGGGTCGTCAAAATGATAGTTTCCTTAATAAATATATTAAACTCATTGCTGGCAAAAATATTTGTGGTGTAGAACTAGCCGTAAATTGGATGCTAACACTTAATGAAAATGATTTAGCTCTTTCACTAGAAGAACAAGCAAAAATTGATAGTAAATTTGGTCAAGTTATTGACTCTTTAATTTCAGATCCAAGCATTACTGAGAGTGCAAAAATTATGAATATACTAACAGGACCTTCACAATTAATAAGAATAAGAAAAACCTAATCCACATTTTTATTATTTTTCTGTTATAATCACATCTGTCCTACCGAAGACAGCAGGCACTCAAATAAGTCCCGCCGAGGAAAAAACTTAGATTTACTCAATCTTTGCCTCGATTTTCGAGGCTTTTTTTATTTTAAAAAATATGTCAATCAATAAAACTAACAAAATCAATCAAGTTGAGACTGTTTCTCAATCCTTAACTTCAGCCAAATCAGCCGCTCTATTACAATATCAAGGTTTAACTGCCGGTGATATTTCTACTCTCCGCGACAAAATTCGTGCCAGTGGTGGCCGTCTTGAAGTTGTCAAGAACTCATTAATTACCCGAGCTTTGGCCAAAATTGGTATAAATTTACCCACGACTCTAACTGGTCCTACTGCCATTGCCTTTTCTGACAATGACGAAATTGCCCCCTTAAAAGAAATTGAAACCGTTAACAAATCCAAAGAAAAAACCTTTTTCAAATACGGTATTTATGGTGGCAAATTGTTATCAGCCGAAGATCTAACTAAATTTTTATCACTCCCTTCCAAATCTGCTCTTATTTCCCAATTATTAGGTGGACTCAAAAACCCATTACAACGTATGGTTTATGCCATGCGCTATAACCAAACTCAATTGGTTCTCACATTAAAAGCTGTCAGTGAGAAAAATAAATAATTTTATTAGCCCCGCCGGCGAGGCGGCCCCGATTTATTACATTATTAATTATTAATTAAAAATAAAAATATGGATAAAAAATTAGAAAAAATCCTAAATGACATTGCTGAATTATCAGTAATGGAACTCTCCGAGTTAGTTAAAGCTCTCGAAGAAAAATTCGATGTTAAGGCTGTCGCCATGGCTGCCGCTCCTGCTGCTGGTGCAACTGGTGCTGCTGCTCCTGCTGCTGCAGTTGAAGAAAAGACCGAATTTGATGTCGTTATCACCAACGCTGGTGCTAACAAAATCGCCGTTATCAAAGCTGTTCGTGAATTTAAACCTGAATTAGGTTTGAAAGAAGCCAAAGATATGGTTGACGCATGTCCTGCCAACCTTGGTACCATGAAAAAAGAAGCTGCTGCCGAAGCTAAAACCAAGCTTGAAGCCGCTGGTGCTCAAGTTGAGCTCAAATAAAAACGTCATTGCGAGCAATATTTTTTGCGAAGCAATCCCGTAAAATTAAATCCCCCTTCGGGGGGATTTTTTTATACTAGCTTTAATAAATTCTACAAAAATCGGGTGGGGTGAAAGAGGTCGGCTTTTATATTCTGGATGAAACTGGGTGCCCACAAAAAATGGATGAATATTTTTTGGCAATTCAATTGCCTCCACCAATTTCCCATCTGGGCTCGTTCCCGATATTATCAACCCGGCCTTTTCTAAATCTTTTCTATAAAAATTATTTACCTCATATCGATGACGATGCCTTTCCTGTACAATTAAACCCCTCCGGCCTTCGGCCACCTCCCCTTGACAAGGGAGGTCAAAAACCCTTGCCCTGTCAAGGGAAAGGGTAGGGTTAGGGTTTGAATATATTTTATTTAATAAACTATCCTTTTTTATTTTACATGGCCACGCCCCTAAACGAATTGTTCCCCCATATTGATGCAATTCCAAATATTTTTTTTGATCGGGCATCACATGGACTACTAAATGCTTTGCTTTGGGATCGACCTCCTCCGAACTAGCATTTTTTAATTTACAAACATTTCGTGCAAACTCAATCACCGCCATTTGCATTCCAAAACATAACCCAAGATAAGGAATTTTATTTTTTCGCGCTATTTTAATTGCCTCAATAATTCCCTCTGTCCCTCGACTGCCCCACCCTTGAGGTACTACAATTCCATCATATTTTTTTAGATTTTTTTCATCAATTTCTGTCGATTCAATTGAATCAATTTTAATATTTACCCCATTGGCTATTGCGCCATGTTTCAAAGCTTCTAACACCGATACATATACATCAGCGTGCTTACCCTTACCATGATTAACATATTTCCCTACCAATGCAATCCTCACCAGCGCCCCTTGCGGGCGCGCCATTAATTGTTTCCATCCTTTTAATTTTGGTTTTAAGTTTTTAATTTTAAAAACTTTTGCAATTTTTTTAAGTATTCCCTGATTTTCTAACACCAATGGCACTTCATAAATCGACCCACAATCGGCATCATCAAAAATTGCATCATCATCTAAAAAACACCGTTTGGCCAAGGTTTCTCGCCGTGGCAAATCCAGTCCAATTTCACTTCGAGTAATTAAAATATCGGGAGTAATTCCCGTCGATCGCAATTCCGAAATTGCGTGTTGCGTTGGTTTAGTTTTTAGCTCTCCCACATTTTTTAAATAGGGCACATAAGACACCAACACATACATTGCTTTTCGTTCACGACCCATTTCCCGAGCCGCGTACAAAAAAGGTAAGTTTTCAATATCACCCGTTGAGCCTCCGATTTCCACCACCACAAAATCAAAACCGTTTTCCACTTCATAAAACCGCCTTTTCACTTCATTTGGGACATCAGGAATCATTTCTACATCACGACCTTCATATAGGAAGGCGCGTTCATCCTCGATTATTTTTTTATAAATTTTACCCGAGGTAATATTATTATCCTTGGAAAAATTTTGATTTAAAAAACGTTCGTAATTTCCCAAATCCTGATCAATTTCCCCCCCATCCTCAGTCACAAAAGTTTCCCCGTGTTCTTGCGGTCGCATTGTTCCCGCATCAACATTTAAATATGGATCAATTTTAACCATATTAACTTTAAAACCACACGATTTGAGCAACATTCCAATTGACGATGCCACAATCCCCTTACCCAAACCCGATACCACCCCACCCACTACAAAAATATATTTCATAATCCTCATTGTGGACCCACTTGTCAATTTATTCAATTGATATCTTTTATTTTTTATTTATAATATCTTTATTCCCACCCCAAATTAATTCTACTTTAATTTTTCCGGAATCTGGCCTACCTTTCCCGACATCGATTTTGGACAAATCAACAAACCGTTAGGTGAATCAATTACTACCAAATCTGATAGACCAATTATTGCCACAGTTTTATCAGACCTAACAAAATTATTTTGACCTTCAATTTCAATCTGCTTGTCTTTATTTAACAAATTATTATCTTCCAAATATTTATCTACCGACTCCCACGTTCCCAAATCTACCCAATCAAAAGGCAATTCCACCATTATTCCCTGTCCGCTTCGATGTAGCAACGGCGTCACTTCTTCTTGGGCTCCCTTTGCCATCTTCAAAAAATTTTCATCAACTGGCCCTCCATTTACTATTTCCGTCAAAGGTTCATACCAATCTTTTCGATACTTTTCATAAATTTTTAAATAATTATTTGGCGTTATTGTTGTATGATTACAATGAATCATCAAACCATCTGTCCCCATATATTTTTGCAGTTTTTCTTCTTCGCTTCGATCAATATAATCAGCCACTTCATATACATTTATTCCGTTTTGATTGTCAAGTAATTTTCCTTTAACTAAATAATCCACTCCTCGAACAATTCTATCGGGTTTTATACAACCAGTAATATATTTATCGCTATTCAAAGCATACTTTTCCAAAACCTGAGCCATATCAAACAATCTCTCAACCGGTTTTCGCAAATCATCAGCCTGAATCAACATAAAAGGTTCGTCACCAAAACCTTTCTTGGTCAATAATGCTGCCGTCAATCCAATTGCCGGACCAGTATTTCTTGGTTCTGGTTCAAGTAAAATATTATCTTTGCTAATTTCTGGTTCTTGTTTTAAAGCCAATTCAGCTTGAATCGGATTGGTCTGTAAAAATATATCAGCGGCATCAATTTTTTTTCGCAAATCTTCCCAATTTATTTGAAACAAAGATTTACCAGAAACTAATGGTAAAAAATGTTTTGGCATCGTTGGACTACTTTCTGGCCACAACTTTGCCCCCACTCCTCCACAGATGATTACATATTTCATAGTGACTTCATTATACAAACCAATTCACCTTTTGCAAATAGAAATCCAATTAATATCATAGTACAATCACCATTATGACAACAGAAATAAAAGGTTTGGGACATAAACGAAAGATTAATCATGGCCAAACAGATTTTAGAGACGGCGTCAATACCAACTATGTTGTCGAAGATTTTGGAATAGGCCCAAGAACATTTATTCCAGGTTTTTCAATTACAAAATTTGTTGAAACTAAACCCGGAGAAATAATCTATTGCTATCCTTTATTGAATCCCAACCCAAACACTGAAATAAAATTATCTAGTAAAACAGTAAGAGTTTCCTTTATTTCAGACTAATCATCAATTCACCTTTTGCAAAACGTATTTATATTTTCAATTGTCGTTTTGACAATTCTCCCTATCGCTTCTTTAGTATTAAACGCGTTATGTGGAGTAAAAACCACATCATCCCTATCGCGCAACAAATGATAACTTAACACTTCTTGTAAATCATCCTTTGTTGGCCGAGTCGTTGCCACCATCGACACGCTTTCAACCAATTCTTCATCTTCGGTTACATCTAACCCCGCTCCCCACAAAATTTCATTTGCCAAACCATAAATAATCGCCTCGGTTTTTACCACCTTTCCGCGCGAAGTATTTATCAAAATCGAACCAGGCTTCATCAACTTAATATTTTTCATATTAATCAAATGACGTGTCTCGGGAATTGCCGGCACATGCAAAGTCAAAAAATCACATTGTGCCATACATTCCTCCAAACTAACATATTTAAAACCCAATTTTTTGGCTAATTTTGGCTCAGGATTACGTTCGACAGCCAATATTTTCAAACCCAAACCCTTAGCCATCTTTACTACATTTTGTCCAATTTTACCCACTCCCACTACTCCTAACGTCTTACCAAATATATCAATTCCCGTTAACCCTTCCGGTGAAAATTCGCCCTCCTCCACTGATTGATGTGCTGGCACAATTTTTTTGGCCACTGCCAATAACAATGCCATTGCATATTCAGCTACAGTTGTTGCTCCATAGCTTGGTACATTCATCACCTCAATATTTCTTTTTTTGCACTCAATACCATCAACATGATCAATTCCTGTTGATCGTGTGGCAATCATTTTTAAATTAGGTAATTGATCTAATACTTTTTTATCTAATCTTGAATAAACAAATATCGATACAATATCGTATTGTTTTGCCAATTCAATATTTTCCTGCAATTCTTCAGTAAATATTCCTACTCCGGTTGCCTCTAAATTAATTATTTCTCTTTCAATTATTTCCCGCTCCCAACTTTTTACTCCAAAAAACGCAATTCTATATTGATCCATAATTTATTCTATATTAAAACTACCTTGTAATCCAATAAAATACATTAATTCTAAAAAAAATATAATCCCTTCCGCTTTGAATAAGTTTATTATAATTTTTATTAAATAAATTTCCTTTCTCCCCATTTTTCCTTATTAACTATAAATATAAAAAACCATCATATTGACCCATTAGTATGCTGTATGTTTTAATGAATATAATTAAAGATTAATCTGATACAAGAGGAGCCACCAAATGGACTATCAAACAACAACAGAAGATAAACCTGTATCTCAGAAATCTGCCCAAAAAAAAATTAATGGTGTCAGTATCGACAACCTTCCCGATCTTTTAACCGTCGCCGAAGTTGCCGACTTACTCCGTGTTTCCAAACTCACCATCAAACGATGGGGTAAACGAGGAAAATTAGCTGCTATCCGTATCAATGCTCGAGGGGACAGGCGCTATCGCAAAGAAGCTGTCTTGTGGCTATTAGGCATTCAAGCCGAATAAAATTTTGTTCCTGCCCAAATTGATTTGCTTAAAGGCGGTCAGATTAATTTCTGGCTGCTTTTTTGGTTATACTGTCACTCGTCCTCGTGGTGTCCTTTTAATTAATCCTTTTTTCATTAAAAATGGTTCATAAACGTCAGTAATCGTTCCCACATCCTCGGTCAGTGCTGCCGCAATATTTTCAACCCCAACTGGTCCCCCATTATATTGATTTTTGACTACATCTAAATACCGTCTATCTGCATCAGATAAACCTAAATCATCAACCCCCAATTTTATCAGTGCTCCTTTGGCTTCTTTTAAATTTATTATGCCATCACTATTTACCTGTGCATAATCCCGCACTCGTTTTAATAATCGATTAGCAATCCGTGGCGTCCCTCGTGCCCGTTTTGCAATTTCCTCCGCAGCGTCAGAGTCTATGACTGTCTCCAACACTTTTGCCGTTCTTTTAACAATTTCTGTCAAATTTTCTTCATCATAAAAATCAATTTGTTGTACCAATCCAAATCGATCACGCATTGGACTTGAAATTAAACCAATTCGAGTGGTTGCTCCCACAATGGTAAATTTTTGCAATTTTAAACGGACTGAACGCGCCGATGGTCCTTTACCTAGCACAATATCCAAGGCATAGTCCTCCATTGCACTATAAAGCGTCTCCTCAACAATTTTATTTAACCGATGAATTTCATCAATAAATAAAAAATCTCCCTTTTTAAGACCAGTTAAAATCGATGCCAAATCCCCTGCTCGTGTCAACGCCGGACCAGAAGTTATTTTAATATTTGACCCCATTTCTCCCGACAATAACATTGCCAAAGTCGTTTTTCCTAGTCCCGGTGGACCATAAAATAATATATGGTCAAGTGATTCACCCCGGGCTAGGGCCGCTCGAATAAAAATATCTAGCTGATCCTTTAATTTTGGTTGACCAATAAATTCACTTAATTTTTTAGGCCGAATTGACAAGTCAATTTCTTTATCAATTTTATTTAATTTTGGATCAAGTGGTTCCATTATCTTTTTATCTGCCTAAATTTTGTAAACACCATTCTAATTGTGCCTCTAATTCTAATAATTCTTTTGGTAATTTTTTGGTTACATTTTCAATTTCTTTTCTATCAAATCCTAATTGTTGCAAACTTAAAACAAGGTCATCCTCCAGTAACGGCAGACTATCACGCAAATCAAGTTCTCCCAACCCACCAATTTTAGATTTTAAGTCCACAATAATTCGCTGAGCCGTTTTTAATCCAATTCCTTTAATTTTTTTAAAAAAATCAACATCAGCATCACCAATTGCCTTAATAATTTCTAAAGAACTTTTCTCTCCAACTATTCCCATGGCTGTTTTTGGCCCAACCCCCGATACAGTTATCATCATTTTAAATAAATCCAGTTCTTCCACCGTTTTAAACCCAAACAAATTAATACTACTATCATTCATTGAAGTGTAAATAAACAATTTTATTTCTTCTCCAATTCGTAATTCGTAATTTTTAATTGATAATTGAACTTCATAACCAATACCATTCACTTCGACTTCAATATAATTTCCAAAAATTCGTGAAACGGTTCCTCTCAAACTACTAATCATAACCCATCATATCACGACCAAAACCCGAATCTATATTTTCATTGTAAATCCATGGGTCAAGGCCACCGCCACCGCATCGGCCGCGTGCGACGGGGTGATTAATTTTTCCAAATTTAAACTGTCTCGCACCATTATTTCCACCTGTTCCTTTTCTGCCCTACCATACCCCACCAAAGCTTGTTTTACTTGCAATGGAGTATATTCAGCTACGGAGAGTCCATTTTTCTGTCCACAAATTTTAATTACCCCAATTGCCTCGGCCACTTTTAATGCCGATTTGGCATTTTTGGCAAAAAATAAAGTTTCAATCGCCATTTCCCCTACCCTAAATTTTTTAATAATTTTTTCTAATTCACTATAAATTTTCCCTAACCTATCGACACTACTATCTTTTTTACTTGTCACTATTACACCACAAGCAACTAATTTTTCACCTTCAATTATTCCATAGCCAGTATTTTCTAAACCAGGGTCAATGCCTAATATCATAACCCATTATATACTACTAATAACTATAGGATATGCCAAGTTTTCCACACTTATCCACATTTTTTCCCATATTATTTTTAACCTTGATATTTATTATCAAATTCACCCATCTTACCAATAACTCGTAATTGACAACTCGTAACTGTTAACTGTTATATAATGTACTCATGGACACCAAAATCCAACAAAACATTCCCCTAGCTCAATATACAACCTTAAAAATTGGCGGTCCGGCTGACTATTTTATCGAAGCTAACTCAACCGACGAATTAATTGAAATTTTAAGTTCAACTGATATCAAACCCATTACTGTTTTAGGCAACGGCTCTAACGTTTTAATTTCCGACTCAGGTATCCGGGGATTGGTCATAAAAAATAACTCAAAGGATATCAAAATACTAACTAATACACCAAACACATCTATAAAATTCACCAAAACTTACACTCAACGCCAAGAAAACGAACCCGATAAATATTTAGACTTTTCCAAAATTGATTATGACGAATCGGCTCTACCCACTTCAAAAGTAGAAATATCCTCGGGATATCCCCTACCTCAGGTTATTAATTGGTGCTTAGACCACGGTTTAACCGGTCTTCAGTGGTTTGCCTACATTCCCGGGACGATTGCCGGCGCAATTGTTCACAACATTCACGGTGGCTCCTATCACATCGCTGATTACCTTGAATCGATTAAATGCTTTGATTTAAACACCAAACAAAAAAAAACATATAACAAATCAGATCTTAATTGGCAATACGAACAAAGTTTCTTTCTTCAAAATCCAAATTTAATCGTAATTTCTGCCATTTTAAATCTTTTCCATGGTGATACTACCAAAGCCAAATCAGTCAAAGATGCTTGGATTGCTCAGAAAATTAAAGTTCAGCCCATGAATTCCCCTGGTAGTGCGTTCCAAAATCCCAGTTTAGATATTTGTCAAAAAATTTGGGGTGAACAAAAATCGGCCGGCTGGATTATTGATCATGAGTTAAATTTAAAAGGTTTTAGTATTGGTGATGCCCAAATTTCCTTGCAGCACAGTAATTTTTTTGTTAATAATGGTCACGCTACTGCCACCGATTATAAAAAACTAATTGAATACGTCCAAGATAAGGTCAAAACCAAGTTTGGCTTCGATCTAATTCCCGAGATTAAGTTTTTGGGTAAATTCTAAATCACCCCCTAACCCCCTCTTTGACCAAAGAGGGGGGAAAATATTAATAATATTTATTATCCCTCTTTTTCAAAGAGGGATTTAGGGTGATTTCAACACCATCCACACAAATTTTGGCAATTCGAGTTGACGTTTCCATCTTTTTGGCTCGACAAACAAGCTAAACAACCATTCAAAACCAATTTGTTGTACCCATTTTGGAGCTCGGGGCAAATCGCCCGAGTAATAATCAAAACTCCTCCCCACCCCCATCACTAATCCCACTTTTAATTTATCAAACCTTTCTTCAATCCATTCCTCCTGTCTTTTCATTCCTCGCGCCACAAACAAAAAGTCGGCTTTTATATTTAAATCAAAATTTTCCGCTTTAAACCCGGCTATTTTTAGCTTTGGATACTTTTTGGCAAAATATTTTGCCGTTTTTTTAGATCTATCCTTCCACCCTCCAAAAAAATAAACCGATTTATTGTTTTTTTGTGCCATAGCGCACAAATCGTCCATCAAATCTGCCCCGGTAATCAAATTCTCTCGATGTCCCCCTCGCAAAATTTCTATACCCACCTTTAAACCCGACAAAAAACTCTTGGTTTTCAATCCCCAAATCAACCCTATCCCATCTATCACATTGTAAGTCGTTTTAGTCCTTAGTATTTCCCCAAAATGACCATCTTTTAAAGCCGCCATCACAAATTCCGGATTTACTGTCGCAATCCATATTTTCTTCCCTTTTTCTATATCAGACTCTATCAACTTTAGCAGAGTCAATTTATTACTGCCAAATAGTTGAAAACCGTACTTTGTGCCAACAGTTAGGCTGTTTTTACTATCAACCCTGGTTATTTTTTTAGTTTTCACTTCCATTATTTTAACAAAAAAATCCAATAAACAATGACCCAAACCCATTTTTATACCTTATATCACCTTACTACAAGACTAAAACACCAACTATATCAATCTTAAAATGTTTATTTTTTATAAGATAAATATACAAAAATATACAATAGGCTTAATTTAATATAATTGAACAATATTTATACTCAGAATTATCCCCTATTTATTCGTTATAATTCGTAATTTGTAATTTGTAATTCGTAATTATTTTTCTCACTCTTATATTGTCTAAATTATTATTTAGTTTTAAGTTTTAAGTTTTAAGTTTTCAAAAAATATAGGTTATTTTTTTGAAATATATCATCTCAATGACTGTCGATACAAATCCCAGTTATCAATTACCATTCCCACCCCTCGTACCACACAATATTCTGGTTCACCCGCCACATGGACCGGTATCCCAATTTCGCGCGATAACCACAAATCCATTCCCCTAGTTTTTGCATAAGCCCCTGTCAAAATTACTCCTCGATCCAAAACGTCTGACACTAACTCGGCTGGAGTAATTTCCAACACCGATTTCATTAAACCAACTATTTTTTCCATCTCCTGATGAACCAACTCAAAAATTTCAGTTGATGACAAATTAACTCTTTTGGGTAAACCATTTAAAACATCTCTTCCACCAACTTCTAAAAACTCTTCTTTTTTTAGCTTGACAGCCGACATTAGCTTCATTTTTATCTCTTCCATCACTTGTCGGCCTGCTACCAAAGAATGTTGTGAAGCTAAATATTCACCAATCAATTCATTAATCGACCCACTCCCCTGGCGAATTTGCTTTACTTTTACAATTCCCCCGGAAGCAATTATGGCCACTTCAATTACTCCTCCACCTAAGTTAACAATCATATTTCCAAAAACGTCTGATATTGGCACCTTGGCCCCAATTGCTGCCGCCAAAGGCGAATCTATTAAATACACTTTTCGTGCCCCAGCTTCTAGTAAAACGTCAATTACTGCTCTTTGCTCTACTTGAGTATTACCCGAAGGTACGGCCGTTACTACTTCTGGACCAATAAACCAATTTCTTCCCATTACAATTTGTAAATAACTTTTTAACATCAACTTTGCCCCTTCAAAATCAACAATCACTCCCGATTTTATTGGTTCAAGCACTTCAATATATCCTGGTTGTCGACCCAACATTTTTTTAGCTTCATTACCGAGAGCTACTTGTTTTCTGTTTTCAATATCAACCGCCACTAACGATGGTTCCCTTAACACTATTTCACCATCCCTTAGGATAGTTATTTCCGAAGTCCCAATATCAATTGCTAACATCTTAAGATTAAGCATAGTTTATTCTATCAGTCAAAACCAGTATAATATATTTATCACTACAAAATATTCAGGCCAAAAAAATGCCATTATCATGTTATTGGTCGTAACTTCTATCGTATTAACTACATTTATCATTAGCATTTTTGCCCGCGGCTATATCCCTCAGTACGACAACGGTTTAAAAATAACGGCCACAGGCTTATTATCGGCCAATTCTTTACCCAAAAACGCCAGCGTCATTATCAACGACAAACTTTATACCACTACCGACGACTCAATTAACCTTGTCCCCGGGGATTATCAACTAAAAATCGTCAAAGAAGGCTATTTACCTTGGAATAAAAAAATTACGATTCAAAAAGAAATGGTTTACCAAGCTGAAGCTGCTTTATTTAAAACCAATCCCAAACTAACCCCCCTAACCACCATTACCGCTTTATTTCCCACTTCAAACCCCGATCATACTCAAATAGTTTTTATTGCTCCACCCTCCACCTCAAGCTATAAACCTGGAATTTATTTAGTTGAATCAAGTTACTATTTTACTCCTATCTTAAGCCGATATGAACCAAAATTTATTGCGACCAACCCCTATTCTTTCAACGACAAAACTCTTAGTTTTACCTTTTCTCCCAACTCCAAACAAATAATTCTCAAATCAGGCACCAAACGCAATCAATATTTAATCGATTTGACCACCAATAACATTAGTTTACTCAACGAAAAAAACAATCTCAATTGGGAACAACAATCAAAAGAAATAGAGACGGTTAATTTAAATAAACTTCCCAAAATATTTACCAATACAGTCGCCACCAATCCTGCCTCAATTCAGTTTTCCGGCGATGAAAATAAATTTTTATACCTATTTAACGACCAATATTATACTTATGACTCTGAAAAAAATTTAAATTATATTTTGGGCAAACGGTCTGATATTATTAACCCTTTTTGGCTACCCAAATCAAATAGTATTATTTATACCAACAACGGCAAAATAAAATCGATTGAATTTGACGGGACTAACAACAATACTATTTTTTCCTCGGAATTATACGTTAAAACCATAATACCTCAATTTGACGGTGAAAAACTTATTATAACCTCCGACAATATTTACAACCTAACTATCAGATAACTTATCGACACCTTCTTGATTCAAAGCTATCAATTTGAACATCAATATTAGCTTTCTCTGCGGCAGTTATACTACTAATCTTTTTTTCGTCATTTAAAAACAAAATCACCTTATCAACATACTCATTTGTCAAACAGCTAGAAACAGAATCAATTTGATCATAAGGCGCTTCTAATTTTGGCTCAGAAAAACTAATCGAGTCACCCAACACCGTGGCTTGACCACCATAGTTGCCTACTTCAACAAATCGTAGTGGCACCAAGACCATCAAGGCAAAAACAAAACTAACAATCAGGGTTCGTGTATTTTTATTAAATTCTTTTTCCATATAATCAGTCTAAAACATTTGCCAAATTTGTCAATCGAACAATTGGTATAATAGCAGCGACAGGGACTAGTTCAATTGGTAGAGCGCACGGTTCGGAACCGTGAGGTTACGGGTTCGAATCCCGTGTCTCTGACAAAAATCACGTCCTCATAGTTCAATGGATAGAACGAGGGTTTCCTAAACCCTAAATCCAGGTCCGATTCCTGGTGAGGACACAATATTTACCGCAATTTACTAACCCAATATCCTACTTTTTACCGCAATATTTAACCAATACTCCGTAATATTTCCGCAGAAATTTACCTATTTTTAACATTCTATACATTTACCGCATAATATACAATTATTATAATAATTAATATACAAAATATATCTATTCAAATCATTTAAAACGAATTTGCCCAAAACTATACAATTTAATATATTAAAAATGCTTCATCTTTCTCTAATTTTATCCCCTCATTTATGCTTCAAAATATATCACCAACACTATCACAAAATATATCAACAAATAATTAATTTTTAAAAAATATTGTTTAAATAAAATACCATCAACCATACTTTAATCAACTAAAATAATCACATTATTAACCTATTTGTCTGTACAAACCGATATCATTACCTACCTAGCAGTTATTAAGTTACTTTGCCAATTTAGCCTTTAACCACCAAATTTATCATTTTTCCCTCGACATATATTTCTTTTATTATGGTCTTACCCACTAACCATTTCTTCACATTTTCTAATTCCTTTGCCATAGCCACAACATTTTCTTTAACTCGTAACTGTTCACTCGTAACTGTTAACTGATCTCTAACTTTTCCATTAATTGCCACTGGTAACTTCACCACCTCGTCTATTAAGTACTTCTCCTGTGCCACCGGCCATGATGTGCTGTGTATTGAATTATTATTTCCCGTTTGGCTCCACAACTCCTCGGTTATATATGGCGCAAAAGGGGCTAATAGCTTCAACAATACTTCTATCGAATTTTTATCTATCTTAATTTTTTCTAAATCGTTTAATCCTCCCATTAATTTAGCAATTGCTGTATTGTAACCAAATTCATTTATATCCTTGGTTAATCCAAATATTAGCTTGTTTATTACCAAATTACAATCATCATTGCTAGCAGATTTATTATTAATCTGATTAATTATATATTTCTCGAATCTATCTAAAAATCTTTTTACTCCCATTAAAGTATTTTCATTCCAAGCCATTGTTCCCTCAAATGGTCCCATAAACATCATATACATTCGCACTACATCAACTCCATATTTATCAGCCACTGTCTCAGGCACTATTACGTTCCCTTTTGATTTACTCATTCGATTATTATCGGGTCCTAATATTACTCCATGCGACATTCGCACCGCATATGGTTCAGGTGTTGGCACCACTTTTAAATCGTACAAAAACTGATGAATAAATCTAGAATATAGCAAATGCAGCGTATTGTGTTCATCACCACCAATATAAACATTAACTGGCAACCATTTTTTAAGTGTATCAAAAGATGCCAGTTCTTTATTATTATGTGGATCACAATATCTCATAAAATACCAATCGCTACCTGCCCAGTTGGGCATGGTGTCAGTCTCCCTTTTGGCCACCCCTCCACACTTGGGACACGTACAATTTACAAAACTTTCAATTCGTGACAGTGGACTTAAACCATCATCAGTTGGTTCGTACGCTTCAACCTCAGGCAACACAATCGGTAGGTTTTCTTCCTTCTCAGTTACCCAGCCACATTTTGGACAGTTTATCATTGGTATTGGTTCACCCCAATAATGTTGGCGACTGAATATCCAATCGCGCAAATGATAACTGCTCGCCCCTTCCCCTATTCCCTTATTTATTATTAATTCAATTGCTTTTTTAACTTCTTCAGCAACATTTACTTTCTTTTCATCATCATAAACATTAATAATTGGTAAATTAAATTTTTGGGCAAACTCCTTATCTCGCTCATCATGTGCCGGCACCGACATAATTGCCCCTGTTCCGTAACTGACCAAGACAAAATCAGATATCCAAATTGGAATTTCTTTGTTATTAATAGGGTTAATGGCATACAAACCCGAAAACACTCCTGTTTTTTCTTTATTTAATTCCGTTCTTTCCATTTCCGACTTCTTCCGTGCCTGTTTTACATATTCCTGTATTTTTTCTCGTTCCTCATTCGTAATTCGTAATTCGTAATTATCAATTATTCCATTTATTAATTCATGTTCTGGTGCCACCACCATAAATGTCGCCCCAGATAAAGTATCGGGTCTGGTTGTAAACACCTCCAATTCTTTTATCTGAGATCTGACATCTGAGATCTGAAATCTAATCTTCGCTCCTTCCGATTTACCAATCCAATTAATTTGTGCTTGTTTGACCTTATCAATAAATGAGGTGTCTTTTAAACCATCAATCAACCGATCGGCATATTTGGTTATTTTAACTACCCATTGTGAAATATTGCGTCGCGACACTTCACTCCCACAACGTTCACATTTACCATCAACCACTTCTTCGTTTGCTAAACCAATTTTGCAACTAGGACACCAGTTAATCGGCATTTCTTTTTTATATGCCAAACCAGCTTCAAATAATTTAATAAATATCCATTGCGTCCATTTGTAATATTGTGGATCAGTGGTATTTATTTCTCGCTCCCAATCAAACGAAAAAGCTAATTTTTTCATTTGATTTCTAAAATTATCCGTGTTTTCTTTGGTTACCTCTTGCGGTTTTCGCTTCATTTTAATCGCATAGTTTTCCGTTGGCAAACCAAATGCATCCCACCCCATCGGATACAACACATTGTTTCCCCGCATTCTCATAAACCGAGCATAAATATCTCCCCCCGTAAAAGAAAAAGCATGGCCGACATGTAAACCCGAGCCTGACGGATATGGGAATTCATTCAGCACATACACTTTTGGCTTATCACTTTTATCATCCGCCTTATACAAATTTTTATTTTCGGCCCAAATCCTCTGCCACTTATCTTCAATTAACTTAAAATCCATATACTTCTATTTTATCTCAAAAATACACAAAATCTATCATCAACCATATTTGTTGCAAATATCACATTATTATTGGATAATAATTTGTTACTCTATACTCACCAAACATGTCATTAAAAATCCTCATTGTCGAAGATGATTTATTTTCCGCCAATATTTATCAAAACCACTTAACCAAAGCTGGTTATATTTCCAAAATTGCCACAGATGGTCGTACCGCCTTGGATTTAGCCGATTCATTTCACCCCGACTTAATAATTTTAGATTTAATTCTTCCCAAAATTGATGGTTTTACTCTAATTCATTTATTTAAAAAAACTCCAATTATTATAGTTTCTAATCTCGATCAAGATGACGACATTGAAAAATGTCTTAGTACCGGCGCCAAGCTGTTTATCACCAAAGAATCAATTAACTACGACAAATTAATCTCCGAAATCAATAAATTACTCGATCACTAAACTCCCATTAACATCAGTCCTTAACACCGACGTCCCCACTCCCAACACTCGTCCCAAAACTTCGCTACTCGGGTGACCATAATTATTTTTACCTACCGATACGACCGCAAAATTCGCATTTATCCGCTGCAACCACGCCTGTGAATTCCCCGTTTTTGATCCGTGGTGCGACAACTTAACTACATCAATCGGCTCATTTATACTATATATAATACTGTTCTCAACCAACTCATCAATATCACCCGTAAATAAAATCGATTTATTGGCAAATTTTAATATTCCTACTACCGAATCATTATCCCGCGGGACCAATCCCACCAGGGGAAAAATCACCTCAAATTCAAAATTATTACCCTTGACCACATCACCCTTAAACAAATCCCCCAACCCCACTATTTTTTTAATTTGATAATATTTTTTTAATTTTTCCAAAGCCCCACTGTGATCATTATCCAGA
The DNA here is from genome assembly GCA_023245435.1 of Candidatus Shapirobacteria bacterium. GTDB lineage: Bacteria > Patescibacteriota > Microgenomatia > UBA12405 > UBA12405 > UBA12158. The sequence goes on from JAHFKH010000004.1 coordinate 29,133, forward strand.
TGCGACAACATTACTATTTCCAATTTTTTATCCCCTAGCGGCAAATTTTGATCCAAACATTTTTCAATTCCCCCGGCAACTGGCCCAGTATCGATTAACATTTGAAAATAACCAGAAGTTACCAAAGCCGCATCACCTTGCCCCACGTTACAAAAAATTACTTTAACTTTATTACTCGGAATTACCACTATCCAACCCCACATCAAATATATCAATCCCAATAAAAAATATTTTTTATACATGCTTTTTTCTCATATAATAACCAACTCCTATTACATAACTGGCCACCATCATCCAAACATTAAAACTAACTCTAACTTGAGCCATACTCGGCATTGATAAAATTTGCACCGTTTTTTCAATATATACCAACAACGGATAAAGTAACCACCAAATTGGATGAAAAATAATTCCTAAAAAGCCCAACACCGTAATCGTTTCCACCAAAAATAAAGTCATTAAATTTGACAAAGGGGCCATTAAACTTAAATATCCAAATTTAAAGGCCAATAATGGTAATAACCACAAATTTACTCTTAAAGTTGTTTTGATTACTCCCTCATTTGGATTTTGCGACACTGCCATAAATGCCAAAAATGACATCCAAAAACTTACTGAACTCAAAACTCGATAATCAGCCACTATCATTATCATCAAAACTAAAATTATCATTCGTAAAAAATTTGTTTTTCGCCCCAACAATTGTCCCAAATACATAATTGTCACCATTATCACTGCTCGAGTCGCCGGAATTTGCCAACCGACCAAACTCACATAAAGCCAACCTATGGTAATTCCCAAAATTATAGACTGTTTTCGACCAAGCCACTGAGCCAACAATTCAATTAATCCTTTGACCACAATCATCAAATTTGAACCAGACACTACCAAAATATGAATCAAACCCGTCACCACCATTTGGTTATAAAATTCTTTTGAAATTCCCGACACGTCACCCCACAACATTGCTACCAACATCGATGCCTGCTGATTTGGTAAATATCTCAAAACTTCATAAATCAATCTTATCTTTAATATTTCCATAAATTTTGTCCCCAATTCCCGAGACTTCCTTTAACTGTTCCTTGGAACTAAATTTACCCACACTATTTCGATAATCAACAATTCTTTGAGCCATTTTGTCACCAATTGACGGCAAATCAACCAATTCCCGCACCGTGGCTTGATTGATATTTATCTTTCCCATCATCTTTTGCTCTGCTTTAACTATGGCCACTTGTTGTTCCTTAAAATTATCAGCCAATTTAACTCGCAAGCCCACAATCATTAACACCACCCCCACGACTATTACCAAATCCCCCCAATACCGTTTAAACATAATCAAATAATACAACTTAATATCAATATTTATAGGCGGACACATCGGTCCGCCCCTACAAATTAAAATCGATAATAAAAATTTATTGAATTTTTATGTATAATTTTATAATGTCTCAATATATTAAAATCATATCATTTTCTGCCGCCTGTCTGATTTCCACTATTATCATTAATACCCCATTAAATTATTATTCCCCTCAAATTATTGCCCTATTATCAATCATCACTATTATTAGCTACTTAATCAATAAAAAAATATACCTTACCCCCTTTATTTTTTTAATTCAAATTATTGTTTTTGCTACCGGCAGTCTTCAATCACCCCTTCTATTTTTAGAATATTTCCTTTTATTTTCCTTGGCCTTTAGGGAAACCCCCAAAATTATTCTTATTTACTCACTAATATTATCTGTATTTATTTCCCAATCCTTAAACGGGTTTTCATCACTCATTTATTTATTTTCCTTTTTATTTATTGCCCCACTAGCCTATTTTGTAACTCAAAACAATCAAGACAATCAAAAATTGTCATACAGTCGAGAGGAAACATTGCTGTGGCTAACCTTAGACTTAAAACAAAAACTCCAAAAATTATTACCCTCAAAACAAATTCAAAAAATTATCAATCACACCGACGAACTAATCAAAGAGTTAGAAAAAAATGACTAAAATAATTTTTCTTATTTTTCTTGTTACTAGTTTTCTGTTACCTGTTACCATTCTAGCTCAACACTTTTCGTCAAATAGCTACAATATCGATTGGGGAAATTTTAATATAACTTCAGGGCGAAAAACTTCAACCAACTATAGCTTAACCGATACTGTCGGTCAAAACGCTCCTGGTGAATATAGCAAAACTGGTGTCAAAATTAAATCTGGTTTTCAATATATTTATCCTTTTGATCAATTTTCTTTTGCCGTTGATAATTTAAGTATTGATTTTGGTGCCCTCACTCCAGGTGTGGCTTCAACCGCGACTTCAACTTTAACTATTACTTCCCCCAGTGGTCATGGTTTTCAAATATCTAGTTTTGAAAATACACCTCTTAAGTTAAATGGTGGCACCACTATTCCTGATGTTGCCGGCGACAATAATCTAGCCTCAGAATCAACTGCCGACTTGTGGCAAAACGCCACTACTTACGGTTTTGGATTTAATGCTAATACTACCTATTTTACCAGTAGTAATCATTTTCGCCAGTTTGCCGATTTTTCTAATTTTGAAACTCCCCAAGTTCTTGATTCATCCAACACCCCTGTCAAAAATCATCAAACCAACATTACTTACAAAGTTAACATTTCCACAAAACAGTCAGCTGGTACTTATCAAAATTATATCGTTTATATTGCCACTCCCCAATATTAAACTATGGCCAACCTTTCTATTAAACCATCTAAATTAGAAATTCAGCTTCAACCCGGAGCCAGTTATACCCAAGTCTATACTATTACTAATAATGGACAGCAGTCGGTTACCCTCAGTAGTTCTGTTGATAGTTGGGTACCCCAAGGGTCACGTGGCAACATTACCTATCTTAATTCCCCTTCCGATATAAATTTATCTCTATCTAATTCTGATTTAAAATTGGGTCAACAATTTATTTTGTTACCCAATCAAAGCCGACAGTTAGTTTTAAAAATTCAAGTTCCCTCTGAATTAACTAATGGCGACCGCTATCTAACCTTCTTTATCAATCAAGAAGGTAGTGCCAATCTTTCAACCAATTCAACACAGCTTATCAGACTTGGATCACATCTGCTAATATCAGTTTCTAACACTGAACAAACTTCAACCGACTTTAAAATTATTAATTTTAAAGTCAAAAATATTTTTATTGATACATTTTTTTCCCCAATCAAATTTTCTGGAGAAATTCAAAATCAATCTGATTATTTTAATCAAATAGACAATTCAATCACCATTACCAAAAACAATACTATTATAAAAGAGCTAACCATTTTTCCCGATAATGTTTTGGCTCATAACTCTCGCCAAATTCGTTGTTTAGCCGATCAATCCCCAGTTGAGTGTCAATTAAGTAAACCTCTATGGCCAGGAGTATATCAAGCTTCAATTGACAAAACTACAATTTCTTTTATTGTCTTACCATATACACTATTTATAATAATCATTTTTTTGTTTATTATATTTAAAGTAATATTTAACATCAATAAAAAGTGAAAACAATATTATTAATTCTATTTTTGATTTTTCCCCAAATTGCTTTAGCCTCCCCCACCGAGTTTAAAGACACTCTTTCCTCCTCTCAACTTTCTTATTTTGCCCGACTCGACTCGGGAGTCAATACTGGTGATTCATTAATCAAAGTTGCTCTCAGTGGCAACCCCAGCAACAATACTAACAATCTTTTTGTCGGTGATACTGTTGGAATTGGCACTACTGCAACCAGTGGACCACTCACAATTTATACTATCAATGATATTGGTAACACTGCTCTTTTCCAAATTAATTCAGGAATTGGTTCAAGCAACGCTTTTGCTGGTGCGGCCATCATTGCCACTCGTTCAGCTATCCATACATTTTCCTTTGTCCCTCAATCAAATTTTACCGGTGGATTTTGGGAATTTTTAATCAAAGCCACCGATACTTCTGGTGAAACTGGAAACGATGGTATTCCCGATACTAATGGTTTTGATTTAGGTGCTACCACCCCAAGTTCAGGCGCTAATGGCCTTGGCACTCGCTTAAAAATTACCGACGTTACTTGTCCCAATTGGGGTACCGGTACCACCACCGCCTATAGCGTTGGTACCACCGCTTTGGTTACCACTACCACTGGCACCACTACTTATCACGTTATTTCCTGTTATTTGGGTGTCGGTGGTACCAATTTAATTGGAGGTACGGGTTATACCCTAACTATAGGCAAAGATTTGGGTAGCGGTAGCCAACTTATTAACCCCAGCCCCAAAGACGCCAACCAAGGTTCAGCTGATGTCTATACTTTTTATATTCGTCACCGTGATTCTAGCTCGACTTTATTTGACTCCGACACAGTTCAAGGCAAAATTGCCCTAATCGAGGCCGTTCGAGTCACTGCTATTGTCGATCCCACTATTACTTTTACGATTGACGCCATTGGGGTTGGTGTCGGCTCAACTGCCTGTAATTCACCTGCTTTTGGTACCAATGCCGCCAGCACCACTGCCACTCAAGTTTCTTTTGGTTCAGTTCCACTCGGTGTTGCCAATGATTTGGGTCAACGATTATCATGTACTACCAACTCCAACAATGGTTATGTCGTCACCGTTTATGAAGACGGTAAAATGAAAAATATTAGCGACGGCATTACTATTCCCGATACCAATTGTGGTGGTAATGGTTGTACTAGCAGCGGTGTTGGTACTAGCTGGACTTCATTTAATACTTCTGGTTGGGGTTATACCATTCAAAATTTAAATGTTGGTAATACTATTTTTAGCAATCCTAATTATCGACCTTTTGCCGATGGGTCCAGTAATGCTCAAGAAATAATGAAAAATACTGGCACTCCCACTACCACCGAACAAGCTTATGTTTGCTATCGTTTAACTGCTTCAACTACCCAAGAAGCCGGAAATTATGAAAATCGTTTAATTTATACGGCCACAGCCACCTTCTAATTGACTTCCAAACCAATTGTAACTATATTTAATTAGTGAAAAATATTATTATTATTGTAGTTCTTATTACCGTTTCTTTTATTTCTGCTATCTATTATCCTCAGCCCATAAAATCTGCTCCCCCAACCAGCTTCAAAGACACTTTATCTTCATCTCAATTATCTTATTTTGCCCGAATTGGTACTGGTGTTAGCACTGGTGATTCTTTAATCCGAGTTGCCTTAAGTGGCAATCCCACCAATGACACTAACAATCTTTTTGTCGGTGATACTGTCGGTATCGGCACTACTGGTGTTGGAGTAGGTACTAGTGGATTATTAACTATGTACACCGTCCGGGACATTGGTAACACTGCTTTATTTCAAATAAATAGTGCTATTGGTCAAAGTAATGCTTTTATTGGTGCTGCTATTATTGCCACTCATTCGGCTATTCATACTGTTACCTTTACTCCCCAATCAAATTTTATGGGTGGATATTGGGAAATTTTAATCAAAGCCGCCAATACTACGGGCGAAGTAATAAACGACGGTATTCCTGACACTAGTGGTTTTGATTTAGGTGCCACTACCCCCACCTCGACTGCCAACGGCGTGGGTACCCGTCTAAAAATTACCGATGTTACTTGTCCCAATTGGGGAACTGGTACCACTACTGCTTTTAGTGTTGGTACCACTGCCATCATCGCCACCGGTGTTGGTTCAAGCGGTACTTATCACGTTATTTCTTGTTATTTGGGTGTCGGTGGCACTAATCAAATTGGAGTTGGTTATTCCCTAGCCATCGGTAAAGATTTGGCCTCTGGTAGTCAACTTATCAATCCTAGCCCCAAAGATGCCAACGAAGGTTCTGCTGATGTCTACACTTTTTTTATTCGCCATCGTGACTCGGCCGCTACACTGTTTGACTCAGATACCGTCCAAGGTAAAATCGCTCTTGTTGAAGCTGTCCGAGTTACCGCTACTGTCGACCCAACTTTAACTTTTACCATTGATGCAGTTGGGGTGGGTACCGGTTCAACCGCCTGCAATTCCCCTGCTTTCGGTACTAATGCTGCCAATACTACCGCGACTCAAGTTGCTTTCGGTTCACTTTCCTTAGGAGTGGCCAACGATTTGGGTCAACGATTGTCATGCACCACCAATTCCGATAATGGTTACGTCGTTACTGTTTACGAAGATGGTAAAATGAAAAATATTGCTACGGCCACTACTATTCCCGATACTACCTGTGGTGGTACCGGCTGTACCAGTAGTGGTGTTGGTACTAGCTGGTCTACATTTAGTGCTTCCGGCTGGGGTTATACTATTCAAAATTTGACTGTGGGTACCTCTATTTTTACTTACGGAAATTATCGACCATTTGGAGATGGAGCTGCTAATGCTCAACAAATTTTTAAAAATACCGCTACCCCATCAACTACCGAACAAGCTTACGTTTGTTATCGTTTAACCGCTTCGACTACTCAAGAAGCTGGAAATTATGAAAATCGTTTAATTTATACCGCTACCGCTACTTTTTAAAAATTAAAAAAATGAAAAAAATAATCCTACCCATTCTTTTTCTATTTACTAGTTTATTGTTACCAGTTTCGGTCAATGCACAAAGTGCTCTGGGTTTATCTGCTATTCCTCCTCGTTTAGAAATTACTGTCAAACCCGGTGAATCAGTCACCAAAACCATCAAAGTTAGAAACGAATCAAAAGTTGAAAAAATTATTACCACCATAGTTAAAGATTTTATCGTTGTTGATGACTCGGGCACTCCAATTCAAATTGATAGCAAAGACGTCTCCAATCGCTGGGCCGCCTCTTCATGGGTTCAGGTTTCCAGTGATAAATTAATCCTTAAACCCGGTGAAACTCGTAGTTTAAGTGTTACCATTATCGCCCCCGAAAACGCCCTCCCTGGTGGCCACTATGCCATGATTCTTCACTCCCCCAACAACGATACCGTTTTATCCGAAACCGGTGCCGTTATTCAAACCAATGTTGGCACCTTGGTTTACATCACCATTCCCGGCCAAATAAATGAAGCCGCTAATATCAAAGATTTTTCCGCTCCTTTCTTTTCCGAATATGGTCCCATACCTTTTAAAGCCATCATTACCAATTTATCCGACGTTCATATTTCTCCCCTCGCCGTCATCAATGTTACCAATTTTCTTGGTTTAAAAACCGCTTCATTACCCTTAAGCAACATCAATATTTTTCCCTATACTAGTCGAGAATATACCGCCACTTTAAATCGTCAATTAATGCTTGGCAAATTTAAAGCCCAACTTACAGCTATTTATGGTAGTACTGGTCAAATTGCTACTGGTACTATTTTCTTTTGGGTAATTCCCTGGAAGTTAATTATCACTTTAATTGCCATTGTTGTCATCATTATCCTCATGATCAAACTAAAAAAGATATCCCAAAATGAAACAGGGCAATCAGTTCCCAAAATCGCTGAGTTAGAGCAAGAGTTAGAAACTCTCAAGAAAAAATATAAAGATCGAAGTTAATTCACCAGTTTTAGTCAGTGCCTCAATTCCCGAAAATCGTTTAATAATTTTTGGGTACACTTCACCCAACTCTCGTGTCGAACTTAGTAATCCCAATATTTTTAGTGCTACCTATAGTGACAAAGATGGTTACTTTATTTTTGATCGAATTATTATCCCCAAAGGTTCAGGTGAATATTGTTTAGTTTCCCAAGACGAGTCAAACCGCGCCAGCCCCGTGTTGTGTCTTCCTCCCCCTCCGGCTACCAACACTTTGACCAATATTGGTCCTATTGTTTTGGCTCCTACCTTATCTCAAGACAAAAATTCCCAAACCTTAATTACTTCGGGTCAAAGTGTTCCCAACTCCACCGTTAATATTCAAATTTTTCAAGTCGAAAATAAACCTCAACTCATAAAACCGGTTGAGGCTTTTTCTTTACCTCAATTTTCCACTACTACTGATCAAAATGGTAATTTTAGTTTAAATTTACCCACCCAATATTCTTCCGAGTATCGATATTATGCTACCGTGATTACTCCAAAATCATTGGCTTCTGCCAAATCAAATATATTGTGGTATCAAAACCCAGGCCAATTTAACTACCTCCCCTTCATTTTATTTTCAATTGCTGTCATAATTATGTTGCTAGTTATTTTTTATAAAAAACATAAAACCGCTCCAATTATTTACCATTATTATCCTGCTTTGCGGCCTCATTATTGGCCTCGTTCTCTCTTCTAGGTCAATAATTTTTCAAGGCAAAGCCACCTCGACCAATTCCAGTGTTGTCAGTGTCCAAAATTCTTATTTATTTGGCTCACCCCTAACTGCCAAAGCCGATGGTCAAGAAAAAATCAGATTAACCATATTTTTATTAGATTCTCGGGGACTAGGGGTTAGTAATCAAAAAGTAACCATCATTGCTCCTCCTACACTGGTTTTGACCAACATTCAAGCCATTACCGATGATACCGGCAAAGCTATTTTTGATTCGACTTCTAATACCGCCACCACCTATCAAATTTCCGCCTCCACCGGCGATCAAATTCTCCCTCAAAAAGTTAAGATAACCTTTTATTGATCTCAGATGTCAGATATCAGATCTCAGAAAAACAAAAAATGATGATAAAGTTAATGTAGTGGAAGATAATAAATTCGAGAAACTAAAAGTATGGCAACTAGCACACGAATTAACTTTAAATATATATAAAATAACTAAAACATTTCCTCAAGATGAAAAATATTCTTTAGTTGATCAAATCAAAAGATCATCAAGTTCTGTTCCAACCAATATAGTTGAGGGTAATGAAAGGAAAACAAGAAACGAGTACGTTCAATTTTTATATATTGCAAAAGGCTCAATTGCCGA
>JAHFKH010000031.1 GCA_023245435.1 Candidatus Shapirobacteria bacterium
TCTGTCCATCATCAACAACTTTATCTACCATAGGATTATTCTATCAATAAATAAATTATTTAAACTTTACAAGTTATCTACAAATTATTGTTTGATTTATTTCATTCCCCAAAATTCTTTACACCAATCAGCTGATGTCGGCTCGACTTTATCTGTCATTAGTAATTCCTCAAATTCTTCTTTTGAAAAAAATCTTGCTTCTTTAACTTCTTCTTTTTGGATCACAAAATTATTTTCATTAAATTCACCAACATATCTGTATGCAAAGGCACTATCATTAGGATATCTCATTAATTTTTTATCCAATAATTTCAAAATAATATTTATACCCAATTCTTCAGAAACTTCTTTTTTTGCCGCAACATCAGGTAATTCACCCTTATCAACATGACCACTGGCGCTGATTATCCAATAACCAGGATAACTTTTTTTATTAAAACTTCTTTGTTGCAACAAAATTTTATTATTTTTATCAAAAATTAAAACTGCCACTTCACGAATAATTTTATTTTTATTTCCCGTTGCTTCACTCCTCCACACTTCTCCAATCACCTCATCTTTTTCATTCACTAAATCCAAAAGTTCATCCATGGCCTATTATATAATTAACCATCATCAAAAAACTTTTATTAATCAATATATTTTTTTTAATTTTACTTTTTTCTTGGTTTTATTTTGCCCCAAACGCCATCATCGTTCCTCATCACAATATTGTGGCGTCCAATCGCCAAAATTTTTTGCAAAAAGTTCGTTTACTTAGGCCTGTCACCAATAAAATTATTTTAATTTCACCCGATCATTTTTCCACCAATCAAAAACAAATTTCCTACACCGATGCCGACTGGGATTTAAATAATGGCAAAATTTTTTACGATCATAGTTTTGATTCATCTGGTCTTACGGCCAATAATCAGTTACTAAAAAATGACCATGGTGTATATAACATTATGCCCGACATCAAAAAATATTTCCCAAATGTTCCAGTTGTCCCCATATTAATCGGTCAAAAATTATCGCAAAACGATTTAAATAATCTTTATCAAAAAATAAATAATTATTGTCACTGGGATTGTTTATTAATTGCTTCAATTGATTTTTCTCATTATTTACCAGCTAGTATGGCCAACGCTCACGACAATTACACCCTCGATTCTTTATATAATCAAAATTTAAATAAAATTTTTTCTTCCGAAGTTGATAGCCCTCAGTCACTTTATTTAGTTTCCAAATTTGCCTTTGACAAAAATAATAGTTTCACATTATTTGACCATACCAATTCTGGCTATTTAATCCGTAATCCCGACATCGAAACAACAACTCATCTATTTGGTTTATTTAGTCGCTGGCCGTTTATCAAAAAAAATATTGCAAAAACAAAATTAGACTTACCCTATCAAATCGACCAATCAAAAAATCTCAATAGTTTAGGAATTAGATTTTTTTATGGATTTGATAAATTAAATACCAATTCGACTTTACCCAACTTTGCCATAATTACAACTGAATCTTACAATAAAATTACTCAATCATTTTTTCCCATTATTACTTACGATAATGTTACAAATTTTGTCCGAGGTGAAGAAAAGACAAGTTTAATAAAAAAATATTTTGATTCTATTACCAATTCAAATATTACCAAAGATTATTTTTGGGGTACACTAATTTATGATCGAAAATAATCTTCCCCCAGTTATCGAAACCCCTCTTATTGTTAAACCAAAACCAAAAATTAATATTCAATTAGTCTTAATAATAATTTTATCCCTACTATTAGTTTCTTTAGGTATCGCTTATGCCTATAATTTGGGTAAAAAAACCAATCCAGTCCCTCCTATTACTATCACCCCTACTATTACTTCAGCTCCTATCCCAACCACAGCCGATTCTAGTGAATATGGTGAATTAACTTGGCTTTCCGACGCCAAAAAAGTACCCAACCCCAACATTTTGTCATCAACTACTCCTGATGGCGAGGGTTTTGCTTATGCTGAGTTAGGCACTTTTGAAGTTGGTAAATTTAAAAATGGTGCCTCACTTTTAGTTACCTTTGTTCAACCACAAGGACCTTCATCCCCAATGATTTTTCGTGTAATCTTTGACAAAAACAAATATTATTTAATCGAATCACTGGTTTCCGATGATTGGATAAAAAAAGAATTAGATAATATTTTTGACAAAAATAAAATAAAATATATTTCCTATCAAATCAAAGATCTATATCCCGACCCATTTTATTATTTAAATTCTATTAATTTTTCCAAATCAACCAATAGCTTTTTTCCCCCCCAATTTATCACTAGCTTAAGAGATGTTTCAACTATTGCTTCACTCCCAATTGGCAAAATGTTGGTCACCTATGGTCCTGTACAAGGAATGTCAGACCTTTCCATGAGAAATTATTATTTGGAATTAAAAGATTTTACTTTGATTCCATTTAATCAAGTCCCAACTTTAAGTATTGGCGATGATCAAATTCCTCGTTTTATATTTAATGATTCCACCAAAAATAATAGTTCATTTATGCCACTCAAGGTTGGTTGTGGCGGTGGTGGTTCGACCAGTGTTATTTATAATACTTCGATAATTAACGACAAAACCTTAATTGGTAAAGATGGCACTACCGATATTTATCAAATAAAAAATTCCTCATCTGCCCTCGTGAAATTTTTATACAATAGTTACAAACAAGGACGCGAATATCCCTCTGCTCCTCCTATTATTAGTCTCGATCAATTTACTCAGTCTCCAAATCATATTATTTATCAAGAAAAAGGCGGTGAATGGGTGCTAATGACCAATCCTGATTTTTCAGTTCAAGCCGAATGTGGTAAACCAGTAATTTATTTATATCCCAAAAAAGATACCCAAGTATCTATCAAAGTTGGTGCCAATATTACCAAATCAGAGCCATTATATCCTCAAAATGGCTGGACAGTTTTGGCCCATCCAAATGGTCAATTAGATTATCAAAATAGTGTTTATCCAAATTTATTTTGGGAGGGGACTGGACATGGAATTTATGCCGATCACTCCAGTGAAGGTTTTGTCGTTGCTCAATCAAAATTAATATCGACTATTAAATCTCAATTAAAACAACAAGGTCTAAACAATCAAGAAACTGCCGATTTTATGGAATTCTGGCAGGAAAAATTGCCCAAAACTCCATTTGTTCGTCTCACTTGGCTTGATACTACTGATATGAATACTCTTGCTCCACTATCAGTCAATCCTCGTCCAAATACTGTTATTCGTGTATTTCTTGAGTTTGAGGGGTTACAAAAACCAGTTAGTTTAGTACCTCAAAAATTATCAGTTCCTACACGTACCGGTTTCACCTTGGTTGAGTGGGGCGGGTTATTGAGATAATATTTTTACCACTTCAGAAACTATTTCACTGCTCCCAAATCTACTTTGCAATTCTTTTTTCCAATTTGGGTCCTTAATTGAAATATGTGGTGATACCCCTCGACCCTCAATTGGTTGTCCATCATCGGCCAAAGTTATATGATGAACTAAAAATAAAGAAAATTTTTCATCATCTTTTATTTGGTGGTCAAGAGCAAAAACTTTTTCAATTGTTCCCCAACCTTTGGTCGTGTTGCCAACTAATACTCCTACATTATATTTTTTTAACACTGCTGCCGTCACTTCGGCCGTCGATTGTGAATTTTCGTCAATTAAAATAATTACCTTTTTATATCGCACCATACTATCCAGCCACCCAGTTGCTGTTTTAAAATCATCCTTTTTCCCTTGTTGATAAAATTGATACGCATAGTTGTCGAAACCTATAAATGGTCCTAAAAACCAAGGTAATTGATCGATTGCTCCACCAATATTTCCCCGTAAATCAAAAATTAAAGTATCTAAATTTGCACTTTTATCATTAACTTTATTCATTACTCTTACAAATTCTTCCAATGATGTGGGAGAAAATTTAGTCATATGAACATAATAAATTGAGGGGGTTAATAATTTATATTCAATTGTTGGCTCAACTCCCGAGATTTCATAAATTTTTCTTGAGTCTGCATTTTTCAATACTTTATATGCCTGAACAATTTCTGGAGTTTTTGCCGATTTTTCAAAAGCTGTCGCTATTTCTTGATCAGTGGCACTTTTGCCCACCCCCAATTGTGAAAAATAATCACTACCAGGGTTTACATTATTAACCGTATTTACCAGTGATTTTTCTTCTTTAAGAGAATATAGTCGACTCCGCCCAAATGGTTTTAAATTAGCCAATACAATATCGACCATAGTGGGTATATCTTCTTTTTTCTCAATATCATTTATCAACATTATTACTCCCGCTTTATCTTGGCTTTTTAAAACCAAAGTTTTTCCAGTTACTTTATTAGCCGCTAATAAAAATAAATTACTAAGCTCGGCTTCACTTATTTTTTCCCAATAATTCTCTTGAATTTTTTCGTAAACTTCGGTTACAAATTCTTGATATTTATCTTTTGATTCGTTAACACTTTTTTGTTTATTTATCAAAAACCACCCCAATCCACCTACTGCCACCAACATTAAAATTATAATTAAAATTTTCCTCCACCAATTCTTCATCCATTAATAATAAACTACTCTCAAACTATTACAAAGTCTCTAAATTATTCGTTCGTTTTTCCATTTTATCTTTTATATTATTTCTATCAGGTAAAGGTAGCTCAGCCCCTCTTGCTGTGGGTAAAAATGCCACTCCCAAATCAGTAAATTGTTCATAGAAAAATTTAAATATATCTTTTACTTTTGGCTTAATTTCAATAAATACTTTATTCATCTAATTATCAAATCAACCACTAAATTACTCTGATTATTTTCTGGTGTTTTTATAATATATAAAGTCTTTGCTTCTTCTCCACAATTAAGACAAATTGGTCTATGACCTAAACTGGTATCGTCACAATGCAAACATCTTGTTATTTCAGGCCCTTTATATTGCTTTGCTCTCCATATTCTTGGTATTTCCATATTATTTTTTTAATAAAACTTTAACTAAAAAATATCCCAAATATATAAAAATCAAAGCCTCGACAAATAAAACAAAATTTAATCCCAGACCAAAAACGGCCGCCATATTTCCATATTTAATTAAATCCCAAATTATCCGTAAAAATAAATATATAAATAAAGGTGTTAATGCCGTTAATACCAACAAAAACATTTGTGATTTATCAAAATCATCAATCAATTCTCGTAACGTAATTTCTGGTTGATAAAAAAGTTCGTATATATTTCGCCCTAATTTATATGTCTGTCTTATGACGATCAGTGACGATATTTTCGTTATATTGTGGATTCTTTTTTCTATCATAGGTCCAATTTTCTTGGAATTTTATTTTGGCTCTTTTTAGTTTGCCCTCGACCGCTTTTATTGTTGTGTTTAACAATGTCGCTATGGCGCTAGTTTTTAGCCCTTGTACATATTTAAGTCGCAATATATTGGCATAACCCTCAGAAATTTCGGTCATAGTTGCCCTTATTTCTTCTTTTAATTCATTTTTTAATACATCACGTTCCGGCGACAATGCTTCATCTGCAATTTCTTCAAATTTTGGATTAATTGAAAACAAAATAGTTTTTACTTTTTTCTTACGATAGTAATCAATAATTTTATGTTTAGCAATACCACAAATCCAACTAAATTCTGCCGATTTACCGGCAAATTTAGGTCGTGATTTAATTGCCGCCCAAATCACATCGTTAGTCAATTCTTCTACAATTCCTTCATCATCAATTTTTCGACCAATAAAAGCTTTGATACTATTTTGGTATTCCCAAATTTCCTTTGCCATTGTGCTGATACTTTATCACATATATACTAAATATATGAAACCTTGGGGTCGTCTTGCCCACCCATTATCTAGTGTTGCCCGTGATATACGTTTATCCGTTTTAGATATGATTCATGCCGCAGGTGCTGGTCATTTGGGTGGTTCATTATCAAGTGCCGATATTATGACCACTCTTTATTTTTCCGATATTTTTAATTTTGACAAAGATCATTTTATTTTATCTGCAGGGCATTTATGTCCCACATTGTATGCCATTCTTGCTAAAAAAAATAAAATTAAACAATCTACTTTATCGACTTTTTCTCAAATCGATTCCATTTTAGAAGGTCATTCTTCATCACAAATTCCTGGAGTAGAATTTTCTTCCGGATCTTTGGGTCAAGGATTATCATTTGCTGCCGGCCTAGCTTTAGGTGATAAAGACCATCACACTGTCTGTTTGACCACTGATGGTGAACATGACGAAGGTCAAATTTGGGAAGCCGTAAGTTTTGCCAATAAATATCATCAAGGCAATTTAATCAATATTATTGATTGCAATAATCAACAAATTGGTGGAACAACTGACGAAATTATGCCTTTAGGTGAACTAGCTGCCAAATATATTCGTTTCGGTTGGACGGTTCAAACAGTTGACGGCCACGATTTTTATGCCTTAATTAAGGCTATAAAAAATGCAAAAAATTCATCAATTTATCCTGCCTGCATTATTGCCAAAACTACAATGAGTAAAGGTATTTCGTTTATGGAAAATGATTATCATTATCATGATGTCAAAGAATTAAGTTTAGAAGTTTATCAACGTGCTAAAAATGAATTGGAAAACAGCTAATTTATCATCGATGCGTGTAGCTTTTGCAGATACTATTTTTGATTTGGCCAAAGACGATCCTGATTTATATGTTGTTTCGGTTGGACTTCGACCTTCAGTTCTAATGGACCGTTTTGCGGCTCGTTACAAAACTCGGTTTTTAGAAGTTGGAGTTGCCGAAAATAATGCCGCTGGCGTCGCCGCTGGTTTAGCCAAATCGGGTAAAAATGTCTTTTTATGCACCTATGCCTGTTTTTCTCCAGGAATTAATTTAGCCACCATTAAACAATCCATTTGTGAAAATAATTTACCAGTTAAAATTATTGGATATCATGGGGGATTGTTGACTGGCGAATTAGGTGCCAGTCATCAAATGCTTGAAGACGTTGCCCTGATGCGAAGTTTGCCAAATATGGAAGTTTTTGCTCCCCTTGATTCAGTTGAGACCGCAAAAATAACCTCGGTTTTGGCCAAAAGCAATCGACCTTCTTATTTGCGTTTGGTTCGACCAAATTCTCCAAAAATTTTTCCCTCAAAATTAGGTTTTACCATTGGTCAAAGTCATACCCTTCAGTCAGGCAAAGATATTACTATTATTGGTTACGGTCCAATTCTAACTCAAACTATCAATCTTGATATTAAACCATCATTAGAAATAATAAATTGTTCATCCATCAAACCTTTAGATGAAAACACTATATTAAAATCAATCAAAAAAACTGGTCGTTGTTTAGTTGTTGAGGATCATCAATTATTTGGTGGATTGGGTGAAGCAGTTGCCGCCGTCATTTTAAAATCAGGATTAAAATGCAAATTTGACCAAATTGGAGTTAACAATTCTTTTGGTCGCTCCAGTCGTGACCCACTTGATTTATACCGACTTTACGGTCTTTCTACTACTGACATCATTGTTAAAATTAATAATTTAATGTCCAAAAAATGATTTCTTTGCGCGATCAATTATCAGCTTATTTTTCAAATCACCTTGCCCTACCGGCTTTTAACATCGATTCTTTTGAAATTTTTCAAGCCGTCGAGGCCGCCGTTATTGAAACAAAATTACCCTGTATTGTTCAATTATCACAAAACGAAGACAAATTTATCGAAGCCGAAAAATTATTTTTATTAGTCAAAAAAGCCCAACTAAATAATTTACCCATATATTTAAATATGGATCATTGCCATGACCTAACTCGCATGACCAATTTAGTTAAACTCGGTTTTGATATGGTTCATTTTGATGGTTCCAGTCTTAACTACATTGAAAATCTTGACACTGCTTCAACATTAATTCAAAAATTAAAACAAATTAATCCCAATATAATTGTCGAAGTTGAATTTAACAAAATTAATTTAATTGAAAATGGAGTTAGTCCTGATAGTTTTACTAAACCAGAGCAAGCTTTGGAATTTATGACTTTAACTAAAGCTGATTTATTAGCTGTTTCGATTGGCAACCTCCACGGAGTCAGTACTACCGCTCCCGAAGTGATTAATTTAGATTTATTTACCCAAATTGCTACTGTATTGCCCAATAATTTTTTTACCCTCCACGGCGGGTCGGGGATCGAACTTTCTCAAATAAAATCAGCCATAAATTTGGGAATAGTTAAAATCAATATCAATACTGATCTTCGTCTTGCCTTTAAAAAATCATTACTCTCATCAATCACCTCTTCATCTTCCGAAAAAGTTTACGATTATTTGCAACCCGCCATTGACGATGTCAAAAAAGTGGTTATCGAAAAACTGATCAATTTTTCAAACTAACTATTGTTGACCATAAACTAAACCTTTGGGTTCTTTTGGTCTATGTAATGGCATGTAAGCATGGAGATTTACATCAACTTCATATTTAAGATTCATAACACATACTGGACAGAGAGCAACTCTATGAGGTTTTCCCTCTTTATCATAATAAATATCTACTCTGTATAAATTTGGATTACCCGTGTGGTTAATACATTGACTTTTTTCTATCATAGTCATCAGGGAAAGTTTACCACCATCATTTAAAATATCCTCTAGTAAATTTATTATTTTCTATATCAAAACGCAATCAAAATTATTCC
>JAHFKH010000001.1 GCA_023245435.1 Candidatus Shapirobacteria bacterium
GACGCTTTTGACTCTAGAAAATTTTATGGTGTAATAGAAGAAATTGCCCAAACTTCAGATCAATCATCGGTAGTTTTTTCCATTTCTGATAAAAGAGCGGAAAAAGATTTTTCCATCAAAATTAAATATGATAATTATCCGGAATTATTAAATGGGATGTCTGCCAAAGCGTGGATTTATAAATAAATATGTCAGAAAAATCAGTAATAGAAAATCACCAATGGCTGGTTTTAGTCACTGTTATTGTCGGTACATTTTTAGGTCGTCTTGACCAGACAATCGTTAACTTGGCTTTACCAAAAATAATTCAAGATTTTGGTATTACCGTTTCTTCTGCCGGTTGGATTGCTACCGCTTATATTTTAGCCAATGCAATTTTTGTGCCTGTTTGGGGGAAGCTTGGTGATACTATTGGACGCAAAAAGGTATACATTTTTGGCTTTGTTGTTTTTATTATTGGCTCGGTATTGGCTGGATTATCTTGGAATTTAAGCTCGATGATCGTTTTTAGAATCATTCAAGCGATTGCCGGTTCTGCCGATTATCCTACTGCTATGGCAATTATTACTGTAACATTTCCAGCTGGCAAACAACGCACCCAGGCTTTAGGTTTGTGGTCCGCGTCATTTGCGGCCGCCGCTGTCTTTGGGCCGTTAATCGGCGGGCCTTTAATTGATAATTTTAATTGGCGTTCAGTATTTTTGATCAATTTGCCCGTTGGAATACTCGGCCTAGTAATGGCCATAAAATATATTAAAGAATCTGTTTCCGAAAAGAAAACCGTTATTTTTGATTGGTGGGGAGCAATTACTTTGGGCGTGACCCTGTCCGCTTTAGTATTAGTTTTAGACAAGGGGATGGACTGGGGTTGGGTTTCTCTCAACAGTTCTATGGCTTATGCAACTATGGTTATTTTTTCTATCATTTTTTATAGAATTGAAAAAAGTTGTCCCGAACCAATTGTTGATTTTAAATTCTTTAAAATTGGAACTTTTGTAAACACTTTGACTAACAATTTTGTCGTTTTTATGGGAATGATGGGCGGAATATTTTTGATACCGGTATTTGCCTCTACCTATTTGGGTTTAAATGCTACTGAAACTGGTTTATTATTTATGCCTATGGCCTTTATGATGATGGTGGCCTCGCCGTTAGGCGGACACTTTGCCGGAAAGGTGCAACCTCGTTACATTATTGCTGTTAGCACATTAGTGGCGGCGATAGGTTTATTTTTCTTTTCATTTCTTGACCCCAAATCAACGGTTTGGGATATTATCATACCATTAAGTATTATGGCGTTTGGTTTGGGTTTTGGTATGGCTCAACGCACCAGTTTAATTGCTTCAATTGTTCCAGAAAATGAAGTTGGTATTGCGTCGTCTATTTTAGCCTTAGTTAGAAATATTGCTGGCGCATTTGGCATCGCTCTTTTTGGCACAATCTTAAGCAATGCCACCAAAAACAACATATTAAAGATTGCTGATTATAGCACTTTGCGATCCACCGACCCGACAATCGTCAGCCAATTTATTTCTTTAGTTACACTAAAGGCGCAAATAATGGCCTATGCTACTGTTTTTAAAATTTCCGCTTTGATTGTATTGATTGGCGCTATTTTGGCTTTGCTAATAAAAGTTGAGCTGAAAAAAGACGGAGAAAAAATAATTATAATAGATTAAATTGATTATAAGTATGTCTATATTTTTAAAAAACTTTTTTAAATTTTTTAGCTCAATTTTGAGAGGGTTAAAAGATGTCAAATTTCGAGGTCTTTTGGTTTTTGTATTGATTATTTTGTTAATAGGTACAATTTTTTATCATAATATTGAAAAATGGAACTGGATTGATTCTTTTTATTTTAGCTCTATCTCTTTAACCACCGTAGGTTATGGTGACTTAGCCCCAAAAACAGATATTGGAAAATTATTTACTGTGTTTTATATTTTTTCAGGTGTAGGAGTGATTCTTGGTTTTATTACTTCTGTGGCTAACAAAGCGCACGAAAAGGGCGTGTTCGAAAATTTATTAGATAAAAACATCGCGGATAAACAGCAAAACGGAAAATGACAAGTAAGTAATGTTGTATTAGGCACTTAAAATATTTTCTTATGTTAAAAAATAAATTTTTAGTTCTACTGTTTGCAATCACGAGTCGAGCGGTGTAAAATTAAATTTAGCGGTGCGCTGACAAAAAGCCAGCACAAAAAAATACTCCATCGGCGAGGACAAGAAGTGTTCTGTGCGCTTAATGTCTAGCATGCCATTCGTCTCATTAAACGTCTTTTAGAGGAGTTTGAAGCCTAAGAAAAAACAAAAACATAAGGTCTTTTATTTATTAAACTAAATCACTACAAAATATATGAACAAAACAACACTCGACATTAAAGTAATTGCCGGTAGCACTCGCGAAGGTCGCTTTAGCGACAAGGCCGCCCTGTGGATCGTCGAAGAAATCAAAAAACAAGAAGGGGTCGCGGTAGAAATGCTTGACCTGCGCGACTACGAGATGCCATTTTTTAACGAACCGATGAGTCCAGGATTCAAGCAAGAACCATACAAGAACGAAGCTGTCACTCGCTTTACCAAAAAAATTGCCGAGGGGGACGCCTTTGTCATCGTTACGCCGGAATACAACCACGGTACCTCTGGTGTGTTAAAGAACGCGCTTGATTGGGTTTATCCGGAATGGAATAATAAACCAGTTGCGTTTGTAAGCTATGGAGGCGTCGGCGGAGCGCGTGCCACAGAACAGCTACGTTTAAACGCCATTGAACTTCAAATGGCTCCAATTAGAAACTCTGTGCATATTCCAGGCGAGCAGTATTTCCAAGTATTATTTGGCAAGATGGATGTTAAAGAACTTTTTGCGTCGGTCTCAAAGCAAGCAGAAACGATGATACCACAGCTTTTGTGGTGGACGCGTGCTCTCAAAAACGCTCGTGGATAAAAACAGTGAAAACATAAATAACTACAATTACTAATATCCTTATCCTTTAAAAAATTTCAGATATAGTTTTAGTCCCCTTTTACTTTTTTGATATATTATTTTTTACAGTTTTGACGATATTTCTTTAAATGTTTGTTCTTCTTTTTCAAGAAGCCCATCCTTAAACCAAAGAACTCTATCTACGTATTTACGGTCATCTAGTTCATGCGTAACCAAAATAATTGTTTGCCCTAATTCTTTATTTAATTTTTTAAAAAGTTCCAAAATTTCTTTTGAGGAATTAGTGTCTAAATTCGCCGTCGGTTCATCGGCAAACAAAATTTTAGGGTTATTGATCAAAGCCCTGGCGATTGCCACTCTCTGCTGTTCGCCACCAGATAATTCGTTGGGGCGGTGATCGACACGTTCTTTTAAACCAACCTTGTCAAGCATTTCAATCGCTCTATCTTTATAATCCCGCTTCGAGCCGTTCAAGGCAAAAGCAGGTAACAAAACATTTTCCAAAGCTGTTAATTCAAAAATTAACGCATACTCTTGAAAAACATAACCCAAACGTTGAAGTCGAAATAAAGTTTTTTCATGGTCACTCAATTTTGAAACATCTACCTCGTCAATTACTATTTCTCCATTTGTGGGTGAATCCAAAAGACCCAACTGATGAAGCAAGGTGGATTTTCCACTACCACTTTTCCCCATAATTGCCACGAACTCACCCTCTTTAATTTCAAAACTGACCCCCCTAAGAGCATGCGTTGGCACCTTACCGGGGTATGTTTTTTCTAAATTTTTAACCCTAATATCAATATTCATATTTTTTTTATTTAAGCGCCCCAAATTGCTTTTAAAATATTCTCCCTGACCGCACGCCATGCTGGTACAAAGCCAGCCACTAAAGAAGCAACCAAAAGACTGATTATACTTTGCATCACTTGGGCTTGTTTTATAGTCAAGGACACATCACCAATCGGCAAAATAATGGGGTGGCTTATAAAATACGGATTAACAAAACAGAACATTATGATTGAACCAAATACAATACCGAAAATGGCGTAAAAAAATGCCTGTAAAACATAAGAGGTTATAATTATATTTTCTTTGATTCCAATGGCTTTGAGGATACCTATTTGACGTCTTTTGTTTACCGTATTGACATAAATCAAAATAAAAATCGTGGTAGCGGCAACCGCTAAACCGATACCACTGACTATATCAACGATTAAACCAAAACTGCCCGTAATACTATTAATCATAGTAGTATATTCAGACCATTTTCTAACTTTTAAATTAGGGGCTATTTCTTTGATTTGTTCAATATATTTGTCTTCATTACCAGTTTTATCAATTTTAACCACAATCTGCGATGCTCGATCGTCTGAAAGTCCTAAAATAGACCGGGCCTCTTTAGCAGTAATATAGGCATTTTGGTCGACAAGAAGAAATTTAACCTTAGAAACACCGCGGATAGTGTATTTTCTGTTTATCCCATTACCAAAATTTACAAATACATTTTCACCGACTTCCGCGCCGCCAAGACTTTTTATTTCTTCAGCTGCCCCATATCCACCGGCGATATCTGCTCCCAAAACAATATCACCATTTCCTATTCCTTCTAAATAATCACCGGCAATAATATGTTCGGAAATCCCGGTAACTGCTGGCTCTTCTTCTGGGTCAACTCCAATAATCGGCCATGAACCATATTTCCATTGGCCGTCTTTATTTTTATCATACGCGAAAGTGGCCATAAAATTATAGTGTGCCACTGTTGCAACCACACCCGGGAGATTTTCAATCCGTTGTCTCAGTTCTTTTGTGTGCACAATATAATTTTTTCTTGTCGGTTCCTCCTGTGGATCAATAACGATGTTGGCTATAGAATTATTGATAAGCTGGTTATTCAAAGTAGTTGTTACCCCGTTCAGAATAGAGGCAAGAAAAACCAAATTTACAAAAGCCAACGAGAGAATGAAAATCATTAAAACAATGGTACTTTTGTGCCCATTTACAATTGATTTATATCCTAAAAAAAATGCTACTTTTAAATCTTTCTTCATAATATCTAAACTTCCTAAATTCTATGGACTTTCAATGTATCAATTCTTTAAGTTTAAGTAGCATTTGTTTCATTGCTTTCTCCCCAGCCAAAATTTTATTCTGGCCATTTACAAATTGATACCAATAACTTTTTCCAGCGTCTATCTCAATAGCCACATCGGCAGTTGCTGTATTAAGAAGTGCTAGATGATGTCTCAATATATTTAAAGAATCATTGGCAATATCAAACCATCCAGGATTCCATTTTTCATCAAAATAGTGTTTATCTAGATTAACAGCAATAACTATATCAGCACCCATATTTCTAACAATTTCTACCGGAACAGGTGCAGACAAACCACCGTCAGCCAATGTTTTTCCGTCTATTTCAACAGGTTTGAAAATTATAGGAATGGACATGCTGGCTCTGATAGACGGTGCCATTTTACCTTTGTCTAAAACTTTAATTTCTCCTGTTTTTAAATCTGTAGCCACGGCTACAAACGGTATTTTGCAATCCTCAAATTTTTTCCCGTCAATATAACTTTCTATAAAGGCTTTTACTTTTTCTCCGCCTAGTAATCCATTCCTTAAACTCGGATCAGACAAAACTGAAAACACTCTGTGCCAATCAGTGCTAAGAGTAATTTCTTCCATTTCTCTTGTAGTCAAACCAGAAGCATAAAATCCTCCAACCATGGCACCGATGCTTGATCCAGCAATGAAATCAATTGGAATGTTATTTTCTTCTAGAACTTTAATAACACCAATATGAGCCAGCCCTCTTGCCCCGCCGCTTCCTAATGCCAAGCCAATTTTGGGTCGTTTTATTTCTGTCATAGCAAAAATTATTGTTTTTTAAATGCTTTCACATCGTTGAATTTTTCGTTCCATTCCTCAGGATTGCCATAATCAGCAAAATCAGGATACCAGTCATGGTGGAATTTTGGGTTATGGGCGGCTTTGATGGGACACCAATATCTTTCTGTGCGAGCGGCAATTTCTAAAGCATAAGCAAAAAAACCATTCACGTAACTGCAATACAAGCAATTAACTTTTTGAACGACGTTAAGATAATCAAGAAATTTTCTGTCATATACAATATAATCAGCTCTTTTAACCTTGGGGATGCCATATAGCGGAAAAGCCGCCCAATGATAAATAGTAATAAACACGTCCATTATTACCGTCGGAATAATCATCATATAGATGAATGGCATAGATAGAAAATGGCGGATATTTTTAGGAACAATATACTTCCAAGCGGGGATACGTAAACGTTTATTTCGTTCTTTAATTTTTTTAAGAAAAATTATCTTTTTTTGGTTTATTACAAAGCCATACTTTTCTGCTAATTTTGAATATTCCACACTTAAAATTTTATTTAGAGCGTTTATTTTATCAATTAAAATTTTTATTTTGGTGTCCATAGTTATCATTTAAATTCTAATCAAAACATGAAAGTTATGATATCATTTGTCGCTCTATTATTTATCAAAGTAATTTTAATAGAGCGACTAAAATACTACAACTATTAAAATGGCCATTGTTTTGACTTCCACGCCCACACTAAATAAGCAGCCACGGCAACTACCACAATTACTCCTATCCCAATTCCAATAGTCGCGGA
This sequence comes from Candidatus Shapirobacteria bacterium, assembly GCA_023245435.1. Lineage (GTDB taxonomy): Bacteria > Patescibacteriota > Microgenomatia > UBA12405 > UBA12405 > UBA12158. Next base: position 6,612 of record JAHFKH010000001.1, read on the forward strand.
ACTTGTCCAATCAATGTTGGAAAAAAAACTTGTTGACATAGTTTATTATGTTTGATGTACTAATTTATATAACCCTTAAGGTGGGTTAATCCTCGACCTTTGAAATAAAATGATAATCTATTAATTAAAATGTCCAAATTTATAATTAAAAATATTTGAATATATCGGCCCGAATAGAATAAGATGAGCTTCAACGGCCAGATATTTGGCAGATATATTAAACCGGCCGTCTTTATCTAATCTCCTTACCGATACTGGAATTTGAATGCTCCGTAAAAAACTAAATTTTTCTAATTTACTAATTCTAGAAACATAATCATGGTCTTCGGCTAGTTTAATTCTTTCGTTAAAACCACCGACTAATTGGTGAACTCTTTTTTGAGAAAAAATACAAAAACCTGGGGCGTGAGGAAAAAACTTTTTTGTCGCCCGAAAGTACAGATTAACTATACCGTGCAAAATTTTATCAATTTTTCTTTCACTCAATGGAATGATTAAACAAGAAGCGGCCGCTAGAGCTGACTCCTTTATTTCTTTTATGGCTTTTTCTAAAAAATCTGGCGGTAAAATAACGTCGGCATCCAAAAACAATAACCACTCACCATGGGCGATTTTGGCTCCATTATTGCGACCAACAGCTGGCAAACCGCCATCAACTACTTTGGCATTCGCTTTCAAAGCCAAAAAACGGGTGTTGTCACTGGAGTGATTGTCAGATACGATAATTTCAAAATCTCGATATGTTTGTTTTTTAAGAGATTTTAAAAGATCAGGCAATAATTTGGCTTCATTAAAAGTTGGTATAATAATGCTTAGCATAAAAAATTAAAATATGAGAGCAACTATTTGTTTTGACACTTTTTCAGGATTGATTTTTTTATTAAGAAATGAATATTCTAGAAGCAATCCATCCATCATGCTGGTAAGCAAGGAAGTTAACATGCGACTGTCTACCTTTTCCGATAGTATCTTATTTGTAAATGCTTCCTCTATTACTGGTTGGATAAGATCGGCGACCTGCTCTCTTAATTTATAGATGTGTTGTGTTATTTGGGATTCGGCTGGTGATAGCTTTACCATTAAAGCTTTGATAAAATTTTTTTCCTTACAGCCAAAATCCAGATAGTTTTTAATCAGTTCGTGTATTTTTTTTTCAATTGTTTTTTGATCCACCGCCTGATTAATTATCAAGCTTAAATCGTCAAAAACACCGTCTAATACTTTTCCATATATTTCGGCTTTACCTGTGAAGTGGTAGTAGAGTGCGGCCTTGGTGATATTCAGTTTTTTGGCGATATCATCCATGGAGACTCCTAAATAGCTATATTCAGAAAAAAAACGTCGTGCCACGTTGATAATATATTTTTTTGTGCCTTGAATAACATCTCCAGGTTGTTTTAAAGTGGTTTCCATATATTTTAAATTATGTCTTATTTACTTACCAATCGGTAAGTAAGTTTTAGTATAACAAAAATACTGTACCCATGTCAAGGACTAGATTTTGATAAAAAATGCAATAACAAAATAATTTGTGTTTATTTATCCTAATGCTGTAGTAGTTTGACAAAAACCCAGTAAAAATGGTATTATTTAAGCACTTTAGTGGATAAATAATGGGCGACTTCAGTTCTGACATCGTCCGCGATACTCCGCCAACAAAAATAACCCTCGATAAAGGGTTATTTTTTTATTTAAAAAATAATTTTAATTATAATAGCTCTTCCACCAATAATTCCACAATTTTATCAATATACCTTCTAGTTTCCGGAGATAACGAAGGAATGCATACTGCCGGACGAGAATTTAGTTCAACAAGCTTAAATCCGTCTTTAGAATTAAAGAAGTCTGAAGCAAAAATACTTGGCCTATACTGCGCTAACTTATCATTTATTTTTTTAACTAATCTTACAACTTCACTGGGTAATTTGTCTAAACTCACGGGAATCTCTGCTCCA
>JAHFKH010000032.1 GCA_023245435.1 Candidatus Shapirobacteria bacterium
AATCAAATATTTAAAATATTTCAAATCATTACCTTTTTTACTTATTCCTATATTTAAAAATTTATCTTTAGGTCGAACTTTTTTAAAAATATTTTTGACATCAGGATTTGGCTCAATCACCACCCCTGTCCATCCTTTTGTATAAAAGCGATAGGTGTTGCTCAGTCTTGTCGGGTGATATGCCCCAATTTCCATATACCTGCCTCTTTTTTTGGTCCCCAATATTTTTTCGACTATCAAATCTTCATAATCTTGAGCATACGACCCCCAAATTATTTCTCGCCAAATTTTTCTTTTAATTTCACCAAACAATGCTGTTAATAAAAATGCAGGTGAATAATTTTTAATTAATTCCAAATATTTTTTCATATTCATCCACCGTTTTTTTATAATCAAACAATTTTAAATTATCATCATTCTTTTTATATTTAGTCTTTAAAACCTTAATAATTTTTTCTGCCAAATCATTGTTGTCAGTAATACTAGCAATTTCACCCATCCCCGTCATGTGTACTGGTACCCGCACCCCAGGTAAATTTGACGCTATCACCGGTACCCCACACACCATTGCTTCTGCCTGAACTATTCCAAAAGTTTCCAAATTATCAGTACTTGGCAAAACCAAACAATCAAATTTTGCATAATATTGGTTTAACAAATCATGATTTTTTACCGGCCCAATCAATTTAATATATTCGTTTTGTTTTAATATTTGATGTTTAAGTTTTTCATAGTAACTATCACCTTTTACCTCATCAAATGGTCCCACCCACCACATTTCAAAGTTTATTTCTTTTTTTAATAAGGGAATTATCTTTATCAACCTATCCAACCCTTTTTCCCAAGCAATCCTTCCTACATATCCAATTATGTATTTATTTTTAAGTTTTAAGTTTTGATGTTTAATTTTTGATATTTTAATGGGAGGTAATATATAAACAACTTTTTTATTAAATATTTTCAAAAAACTCGAGTAATTTGCATAATCCTTGGTATACGCCACAATCATATCCGCCCACAAATATACAAAAAAATGTATTGGCCACGATAATATGGCAATAATTTTATTGGATATTGTTCCCGTCACCATAAATTCACAATGGTGAGTCACAATCAACTTTTTTTTAAATATTTTAGCCCACAAAGCCAACCAAAACGATTCAATTGATGGTAAATGGCAATTAACGACCTCTGCCCACTTTACCTGTTTTATGGATTTTAACCAATACATGGGCATAATAAATCCTTTACCAATAGAAACCCCCCAGACTCCAACTACATTTTTATTTGTGCTTTTCGCACATATAATTCTCACTTTATTCCCGCGCGCTATCAGCTCTTCTGCCAAAATACTGGCATACTGGCTAACTCCAGATATATTTGGTAAATAATAAGTTAATCCAATTAATATTTTCACTGCTACAATTATCTCATTATGATGTTCTGGCAACCACCATTTGATCTAATAAATATAATTAACAAATTTAGATACAAAACCGCTATCTTAATTTTTTTAAATTATTTTATTTGGATATTTTTTGTTTACGTTTCGTTTTTATTGGTATTCAAAGATATTAATATTTTTTGGCAATTATTTGCCGCTACCTTTTTTGGAGAATTAATTGAAAAATATGGTAAAAGTCATAAATTATGGAAACGTCCATTTTTTTCACACCACCGTCATGTCCCAACTGGTTTAGTCGAGTCGTGGTATGAAACTGGGTCTTTTCCTTCCGGTCACACTCTTAAGGCCACCTATTTCTTTTTATTTGTTATTCAATACGGTGTTATATCCCCAGTTGTATTTTTGGCCATTGTTATACCACTTCTAATTTTTCGTGTTTTAGTTGGTTTTCACTACCCTGTTGATATGTTTGGTGGTGCTTTTTTTGGTATATTAATTTGGTTTCTTGTTAAAATAGTAACTACCTATGTTTCTCTCGGATTTTAAATATATTACCTTTTGGTGGCTAACCATCAATATATTCGCCATTTCTTTTTTACCCTTAACTTTTTCTATTTTCCCCAAATTTTTTGACCGAGGTTATATTTTTGCCAAAATTTTATCACTTAGTATTGTTACATATATAATTTTTTGTTTAAGTGTCATCAAGCTTTTACCCTTTACCAATATTTCAATATTTGGTGTTTTAATTTTTATTAATTTGATTAATTTTTATCATCTTTTTGTTCAAAAAAAATGGTCATTTTTTAAAAAAACGTTTCAAAAAATATTTAAGTTCATTCTTTTGGAAGAAATACTTTTTTTTATAGTTCTAGTTATTTGGTCAATTGTCAGGTCATATGCTCCCGATATTGAGGGATTGGAAAAATATATGGACTGGGGGTTTGTAAATTCCGCTCTCCGCACTCAATTTTTGCCCCCAGCCGATATGTGGTATGCCGGCCTGCCTATTAATTATTATTATTTTGGTCATTTAATTTTTGCCTTGCTTACAAAAGTATCATCAATTCCATCATCAATTACATACAATCTTTCTATTGCTACTTTATGTGCTTTAGTTTTTACATCAGCTTTTTCTTTAATTGCCAATCTCGCCTCAAAACATAAATCTTTTTTGCTAGCTGGATTTTTTTCTGCCTTGCTTTTAACTTTTGGGGGCAATCTTCATCCTATTTATAAAATATTAAAAATTAATCAAACTACACATAATATTCAAAAATCGATTGAAAGTTATTGGTACCCCGATGCCACCCGTTTTATTGGTTTTGATCCCGATATCAACAATAAAACTATTCATGAATTTCCTTTATATAGTTTTGTTGTTTCTGATCTTCACGGTCATGTCAACGATATACCTCTCGTTATATTTTTTCTCGCCTTTTTATTATCGTATTCTCAAATTAACAAAAAAATAAAAATTGATTTGGAATTAATTTTAGGTTGTGGACTATTACTATCAATCGCCTATATGACCAACGCCTGGGACTTTGCTGTTTATGGACTATTTTTGGGAATTTTTCTTTTGCTTTTTCAAAAAAATATTTGGATTACCGTCATTACTGGTTTGTTAACCATTATTTTTTGGTATCTGTTTACCTTACCTTATTCACTCAATTTCACCCCCATGGCGGAGGGTTTACGTCTGGTTGATGCTCGGTCTCCCATGTGGCAATTATGTATTTTGTATGGTGGTTTTTGGCTACTGTCCTTGCCTTTTGTAATTTGGTTTATTAAAAATTATATTCAAAAAAAACCATTTTCTAATACCGATATTTTTGCCATATCTTTAATTATCGTTGCCACCATTTTAGTTATTATCCCCGAAATAATTTATGTCAAAGATATTTATATATTTGAGCATCGCCGAGCTAACACTATGTTCAAGTTGGTTTATCAAGCCTTTATTATGTATTCCTTAGTTTCAGGTTATATTTTAGTTAAATTTAGACAATCAATTCTTTATCGACTATTATTTTTTATTATTTTAATTGCTCATCTAATTTATCCTTATTTTGCCATAAAGTCATATAGTGACAACCACCCTCAGCGTCAATATTGGGGATTAATTGGAACCGATTATTTAAAAAATAATTTTGCACCAAATTTCGCTGTTATTAACTGGCTTAATACCAATGTCAAAGGTCAACCGCATATTTTAGAGGCCGTTGGCGATTCATATACTAAATACAATCAAATATCATCGGCTACAGGATTACCCACTGTCGAAGGCTGGTTGGTTCACGAATGGCTATGGCGCGGTGGTTTTGACGGTCCTGGGGCTCGTAGTGCTGAAGTATCAACTATATTTGAAACAACTGATGACAAGATTGCCTTGCCTTTACTTCAAAAATATTTAGTAAAATATATTGTCGTTGGTGATCAAGAACGCGAAAAATATCCCACATTGTCTGAAGATAAATTTCTTAAATTTTCCAAAGTTGTCTTCCAATCCGGCCAAACAAAGTTATACGAATTATTCTAACCCCACCCCTCGATTAGGAAATCGAGACCCTCCCCTTGACAGGGCGAGGCTGGAACAAACTTTTAATATTACTTTATTTACGTTTTGGATATCATTAATAATTTCGTCATTTGTAAAACGAAGAGTTTCAATGCCGATTTGATGTAAAAATTTATCTCTCATTTCATCTGTTCCTTTCTTTTTATTATGTGATCCGCCATCAATCTCAATCGCTAAGTTTAATTTAGAACAATAAAAATCAAGAATAAATCTATTAATTGGTTTTTGTCGACTAAATTTATATCCTGTTTGTTTGTATCTTAAAACTTTTTGCCAAATTATTTCTTCGGCTACAGTCATATTATTTCTATTCTTTACTGCCATAGGAATTAATTCAGAAATATAATTAATATTTCCATGAAGTGGATTAATCGCCTCTGCTACAACTTTTTTATTTGTGATAAATTAGTATTCTTTTCCTACCTCGCCCTGTCAAGGGGAGGGTCCAAATTTCTTAATTTGGGGGAGGGGTTAGATTAAAAAGAGAAAATTATTGTTATACTGAAACGTGTCGAAATCCAAATTATTAGACGGTTTAAATCCAGAGCAACAACAAGCAGTTTTGCATAGTGGCACCCCCTTGCTAATATTAGCCGGCGCCGGCTCGGGTAAAACTCGTGTCCTTACTCATCGAGCCGCTTATTTTGTTGAAAGCGGTCAAGCGCTTCCACAAAATCTTTTACTTTTAACTTTTACCAACAAAGCCGCCCAAGAAATGAAAAATCGGATGGGTACAATTATCAAATCAAATACTGATAAATTGTTTGCCGGTACATTCCACTCTTTTTCTTGTCGTATTTTACGTAAATATGGCCCTAAAATTGGGATTGATAGTAATTTTACTATTTACGATAGTGATGACTCGGAAAATTTAATTCGCACCATTTTATCCGATACTCATTACACTCCCCAAGAATTTAAAATTTCGTCATTAATGTATTACATTGAAAATTGTAAAAATAACTTTATTATGCCCGATGTGGCGGTCAATACCGCCTCAGGATTTTGGGAAAGTGTTGCCGCCAAAATTTATGTCAAATATCAACTCGCTCTCCGCAAAAATCAGGCCTTAGACTTTTCCGATTTAATTTTTCAATCAACTCAATTATTAACTAACGATAGTAAATTAACCGAACAAATTAACGATATTTATCGTTATATATTAGTTGACGAATATCAAGATACCAATCAAACCCAATATTTATTAACCAAACTTTTGGCGGGCAAAAATCGTAAAATTACCGCCGTTGGTGATGCCTCCCAAAGTATTTATGGTTGGCGAGGAGCAGATTATAAAAATTTAACCGCCCTAACTCGTGATTTTCCTGAAACTACAATTATTAATTTAGAACAAAATTATCGTTCCACTCAAACAATTTTAGATGCGGCCAACAATGTTATTTCCCAAAATAAAAATCATCCAGTTTTAAAATTATTTACCAAAAGAAATTCGCTCGAACCAATTCATTTATATTCAGCCAACGACGAAGTTGATGAAGCCGCTTATGTTTGTCAAAAAATAAAAGAGCTCGAAACCAAAGGTTTAGCCTACAAAGAAATTGCTGTTTTGTATCGGATGAATTCTCAATCCCGGGTAGTTGAAGAAGCTTTTTTAAAAAATAATATTCCCTATGTTTTAGTTGGTGGTTTACGTTTTTATGACCGAGCCGAGGTCAAAGATATTTTAGCTATGCTTCGCTATGTCCAAAATAGAAAAGATGATTTATCGTTGGGCCGACTATACAAGTCTTTGGGTAAACGCCGTACCGATAGTTTTGTGGGTAGTATAAATACTATCAACAAAAAATCTGATTCGATTGATATCTTAAACAGTGCTGTCAATTTATCAAATTACATGTCAAAATTTGATTCTACTGATGAAGATGATGCCAGACATATTGACAATATTGATGAACTAAAATCAGTCGCTTCTACTTTTCCCAAACTTACTGATTTTTTAGAAAATGTCGCTCTTGTTCAAAATGAATATTCTTTACAAGAAAAAAATCGTGACAAAACCAAACAAACTGGTGTTCGTCTTATGACCCTTCATGCCAGCAAAGGATTAGAATTTGAAGCAGTATTTTTGATTGGTTTTGAAGAGGGTTTATTGCCTCATTCACGGTCATCTATTGATGCTAGTCAAGTCGAGGAAGAACGACGTTTGTGCTATGTTGGCATCACTCGAGCCAAAGATTTTTTATTTATTACCTACACCATTCGTCGACTCCAATTTGGTAAGTCATCGTATAGCCAAGTCTCTCGCTTCCTCGCCGACATCCCCGAGGATTTGTTACAAAATGATTTTACTTCAATAAATATTTCTACGTCCGACGAATTGACCTACGACCCTAGTGATTACTGATGTAAAATATAATAACCAAGAAACAATAACCAAGTATTCCAAACAAATCCCAATAACCAATGATCAATAATTCAAACCAAAATACAAATTCAAAATTTGATTTAGAATCAAGAACATTAGAATTCGCTAAAAAAATTGTCAGACTTTGTTTTAAATTAGATAACAATGTTGTCAATCATAAACTAATTGATCAATTAGTTAGATCAGGTGGTTCTATTGGAGCAAATTATAGAGAGGCAAATGATTCATTGGGTAAAAAAGATTTTTTAAATCGATTAAGAATTTCACGAAAAGAAACAAAAGAAACTATTTTTTGGCTTGAACTAATTTTAGAAGCAAATCCAAACAGTAAAACTGAAATTGATTTTTTAATTGACGAAAGCACTCAAATTCGTAACATCTTATCTGCTATTATAACTAAGGTTAATATAAAAAATGCATAATTTTATTTCGTTTGATATTTCTGTAATTGGTAATTGTTTTTTGTTTGGAATACTTGTAATTTGGTTATTGGTTATTGTTTTTATATGATCACTCGCATTTTATACAACGAAGAACGTGAAGCTTACGATAAAGTTATTACTCATCCAATACAAACTTGGGCGTGGGGTGATTTTCAAATTGGCGAAGGCCATAAAGTTTATCGTCTTGGTGTTTTTGATCAACAAAAAATGGTTTCTGGTTACACCGTTTCATTCCACACTATTCCCAAATTAAATTATTCTGTCGGTACATTATTGCGTGGCCCCAAAATTGATGACGATATGATTAAAAATATTGCCAAAATTGCCAAAGATGAAAATGCAATTTTTGTTAAATTTGAACCAGATGTTATTCAAAAAATTTATGATCAAAATTTAAATTTAAACAAAGAACTTCCTGTTGATTCTAATTTTCCTTCTTTAGTTGTTTCCCCCAAAGTTGCCTTTTATCCTCATTCTTTTATTGTTGATTTGACCAAAACCGAAGATCAATTATTAGAAAGCATGTCCACCAAAACCCGCTACAATATAAAATTGGCCAACCGTCACAATGTTACGGTTTCCAAAGAAACTCACGATAAAGGTTTTGAAATTTATTTGAGTTTGTTAATGGCTACTACCAAACGCCAAGGTTTTTATTTACACACCGAAAGTTACCATCGTCATTTATGGGAAAAATTAAAAAATAGTAATTTAATCGATATATTTATTGCCAGTCATGACGGTGAAGTATTAGCCGCTTTTATGTTATTTAAATGTGGCGACAGATTATTTTATCCCTATGGTGCCTCACTTGATAAAAAACGCGAAGTTATGGCCCCCAATTTATTAATGTGGGAAGCCATCAAATACGGTAAATCAATTGGTAAAAAAAGTTTTGACACTTGGGGTTGCTTAGGACCTAATGCCAAAGAAGGGGAACTTGGGTTTGGATTTCACAAGTTTAAACAAGGTTATGGCGGAACTTTAGTTCAATTTATGGGAACTTATGATTTAATTATCAATCCTGCTTTATATAAAATTTACAATACTATTGATAAGTATCGTTGGATATACCTCCGTGCCAAAGCCGCCCTTTTACGCTAAAATACAATATGTCCACAGTTATTACGGATAATGAGTTTGCTCATATCGCCAAATTATCGCGACTAACTATTAATCCCGATGAAAATTTTATCAAAGATCAATTATCAGAAGTTGCTGATTATATTGATGTTTTAAAAGAATTAAATACTGACGACGTTATCCCAACTTATCAAGTCAATCATAAAAAAAATATTTTGCGTGACGATATTATTACCCCATCATTTACCCAAGATGAGGCTTTATCCCAAGCACCAAAAAGTTCAAACGGTTATTTTGTAACTTCCGCCACGATTAACAAAAATGTCTAATTTAAATACTTTAAATTTATCTGATGCTCGGGCTGGACTATTATCCAAGAAATTTTCTTCTGTTGAATTAGTCAATGATTGTTTGACTCAAATTAAAAAAAATGCCAAAAACATTAATTCTTTTGTGACTGTTTGTGAAGAATCAGCCTTGTCCGATGCCAAAAATGCCGACCTTAGCAAACCTTTGGGGGGTATCCCTATTGCTATTAAAGACAATTACTGTACCAAAAATATTCGCACTA
>JAHFKH010000033.1:0-4181 GCA_023245435.1 Candidatus Shapirobacteria bacterium
AGCAATTACTGACACTGAGGTCACATTATTAAAATCATCAAATACTGGTGACATAATTAATGATACTGTCATTAATTTGCCTGATTTATTTTTTCGTAGTGTCTCTTGATGACCCAAACGTTTACCCGCAGCCAACAATTTTAAATTGTCATATAATTCATTTTTTTTATCTTCTGGAACTAACAAATCAGTGGCATTCTTCCCTATTATTTCTTCACTTTCATACCCATATAATTTCTCCGCTCCAATATTCCAAATTAAAACATTATTTTTTAAATCAACACTATAAATTGCATCTTCCGATGATTCCAATACTGACGCCAAATATGATAGTTTTGCAGAATTTTTCTTACTTCTTTTTTGCCAATAATTTATTACTATCTCGACTATTACCATCAAAATCAAAATCAATATTCTTGGAATCAAATAAATCAATTTATCTATTTGCCATGTTTTGGCATCAATATCGACCCCAACTAAAGCAATTACTTTATCACTATTTTTTTCTGTTATTGAGGCCAATCCTGATATAAAAGTCCCCCATTTATCAGTTTCGGGTCCAACCACTATTTCATTTTGTTTATCAAGCAAACTGTTTAAATCATTATCTACCTCTTCATACACTTCACCCGGGACAGCCAAGCCTTCTACACCTAGTACTGATGGTTGAGTATCAACCAATATTACTACTTTACTATTTACCCTAGCCATCAAATAAACATATCGTGCTCCTATCAACGAATCGGCAATATTAGTTAGTTGTTCTTTTAATCGAATATAATTTTGATTAAATAAATCACTTTCATCTCCTTTTAAGGTCAAAATTCTATCAAAATTCATGGCCGATTCCACAATTCTAACATGCTCAAGTAAATTGTTTCTTCGGGTTGTTTCGTAGCTATTTGCCTGCCATATCAACAAAAACACACCTATTATCGCCGTAAAAAACACCATCAATTTTATATTCACATATTCATTTTGACATAAACACTTTTATTAATACAGTAATTAATGTATACTACCCACTGTAGGGAAAGTTTCGTCAATTCAATTGAAGGGAAGTCACTACGTATTATTAGTTTGCGCACAAATGGCAAAAAAACTCTATGTTGGTGGTCTGTCCTTTCAAACCACTGATGATGTCTTGAACGCATCTTTCGCTCAAGCCGGCACAGTCGTGTCCGCCGTTGTTATTAAAGATAAATTTTCTGGACAATCCAAAGGCTTCGGCTTCGTGGAAATGTCAACTGACGAAGAAGCTAACGCTGCAATCGCCATGTGGGATGGAAAAGAATTAGATGGTCGAACTGTCAAAGTCAACGAAGCTCGTCCTCTAGAAGATCGTCCCCCACGCCGAGATAACTACTCGCAAAACCGCGGTGGCCAAGGTGGCTACGGTGGTGGTTCAAGATACTAATCTGTTTTGAAATACTCAAAGCTCCCCGCAAGGGGAGCTTTTTGGTTATTTTCAATCTCCCTAAATCCCTCTTTGACAAGAGGGACTTTAAAATTCTTAATTCGTAACTCGTAACTCCAAACTTTCAACTAGTTCACTAAATGTCCCGCATTTAACATCAGGTAAACCACACACATTATTGGCAAAAGTTTTTAACGCTTCAAAATATAATCCATCATTCCACAAGGAAAAATGATTACCAATGACTACTGGTGCCCTAGTCCCATTATAATTTTTATTAAAATAATTTTGGAAGGCCCCGACCGCCTGATTATAATTTTTATTCCACTCCAGCGTATCTTTTTTCAAAATATCTTTAGCACCAGTTTGATCTATATATATATTGTAGTCCATCGATAAAGTTGCTCCTCCACCTGGCAATGTCATAGTTACCAGGGGTATTTCCCAAATTCCATATTTATCTTTTATCGGCATTTCTCCCATTTTCCCCACCCCACTACTATCATATTTATACCCAAATTTAGGTAATACTTTATATAAATTTTCATTTCGGCTCAATAGTGGTGATCTAAATCCAATAGTTTTTATTGGTGAAACTTTATTAAATATATCAAACTCATCCATCCATTTTTTCTCACTCCAATCAGTGGCCCTAAAATGTCCATTCATATGTGACGCAATCTCATGGCCTTCACTTTGAGCCAAATTTACCTGTTCTATTCTTTTGGGAATATCTGCCAAGCTTCGTGAATATCCAATTTTTGAGGGTATATCTTTTGTATTTGGAGGTAAAAAATAAACGCTAGAAATAAAATAAGTAAAATTAACCGGTTTGTTTTTTTGTTTCATTTCTTTTGCAAAATCTCTCGTCTTTTGCCACATTGCCAAAGACTCCGATCCATCAAAAGATAGCAACACAAACTGAATGTTTTTGTTAATTATTTTTTCTGTTACCTTTGGCAAAATTCCAATTTCTTTTTTATTTTCAATTTTTACAATTTTCTGTCCACACGAACTTAAAACAAAAATACTAATTAGCAACGGCAATATATTCTTCACTTTATTTATTTTTTGCCTCCCTTGTCAAGGGGAGGTGTCCGCCTCTGGCGGACGGAGGGGTTTTGATTTTTTTGGAATAAGTAAATCAAAAGTTACCGGTGACAACACATAACACGCTTCAAAAGCTAATACCGACAAATCATGCGAACTTGGCATTAATCGAGTCACCCATAATGCAAATAACCCCAGCATTATCCCATTTTTTACACTTTCCCTCATATGTGCCCTAGAGACTTTATCAACTATTTCTTTTGGTATGCCTTTTATTTTAGCTTCCTTCGCCTCAACCACATTATGCTGATATCCTCCATATATTGTTGCCAAACCAGTACACACTGCCGTTACTATATTAAACACCGTATTTTGTTCCGCCAAATCGGCACTCCACCACACCACTTGAGCTCCCAATGGTATATTCCGCAAAAATATGGTTATAAGTATCATCGCTGTTCCCACCAAACCACCAGTCACCGCAATAAATCTATTATAGTTAATTCGTAAACCCAAAATTTTCTCATTTTTAGTCAACAACGGACGTAAAACTCGCCACAATAATTTTAATAATGCCAAAGCTATAAATAAAATTACCCAAGGATAGGCAATCCAATACCAATCAACCGCCATAGTTTTGGTTACATGTATTAAGGGAAAATGAAAAATTACCCCTTTTAAGGGATACTCGGGATAATGAATAAATGAATACAAAAAACTTTTTTCAATTGGGGTTTTGTAAAATTCCAACAAAAACACTCGACCAGCTGAAATAAATGCAATTAACACCAAAACAAAATTAATAATATAAAAAATAACGGCACTACTTCCCTCCCGTACCTTTTTATTAATCATAAACTGTTGTTCATCAGTTTTACTTTTTTTTATCTCATCTTCAAAAATTTTAATATCATCATGAAATCGCTCATATAAAATTCTCATTGGCAGCAATATAATATTTTGTACCACCGAGACCAAAATAATTGATATCCATGATGATTGAGTTAAGAAATACAAACCAAAAAACAACGAAGCATATAATCGAAAACTTCCGCCATGAAAAAACCACCATCCAATCAAAATTATTGCCAATATCCCCAATGTTGATATCAATGGCAATTCACGTTTCATACCGTAAGTATATCTTATTTTAGGCCGTGTTTTGCAAAACACTCTACGTATTTTTGATCTTCAGTTATCAAATGATCTAGTAGCCAATCTTCCAAAAAATCAACTAATTTAAATGCCAACGTCACCGAATCATTTCCCCATTCAGCTATCAACCCTTCCAATCTAATATTAAATTCTTTATGTTTTTGCTTGTGTTCTTCACTGTTTTCATAATTAAATTCATCAAAATATTTTTCCTCAGTTACAAAATGAAATTTTTTATACTCCACCAAATCTTTGACTATTTCGTTAACTTCTTCTTTTTGGGGTACTTCGGCCAAGACATCAACCAATTTATTTATCGTATCAAACATCATTTTGTGCTGATCATCAATCAATTTAACCCCCACACTATATTTGTCTTCCCATTGTAGTTTCATTTTATTTATACTATCATTTTTTAATATGAAAAAAACAAATGCCTTTACTCTCATGGAACTTTTAATAGTAGTCGCCATTTTATCGATTCTTGCCATTGTGGTCCTAGTCGGTCTAAAACCAGCCCAACGGCTTGCTGACGCTCGTGATGCTCGTCGCGCCCAAG
>JAHFKH010000033.1:4191-8467 GCA_023245435.1 Candidatus Shapirobacteria bacterium
TGACAAAAAAGATACCTCTTCACTCACTACTTGTTTAGGGTCTCACACTGTTAGTAAAACCTATGAAATTGTTTCAGTCGGTACATCATCCGGATGTAATAGTGTTTGCGTTGGAGTATCGGGCACTGGTGATTGTTTACCTCTTAGTACTACTTTAACCGATTATTTTACCAGTCTTCCCACTGATCCAAATAACACCGTCACCGGTCACACTGGGTATTCACTGACTACTTATGCCAACGGCATGGCGGTCATCGAAGCCTGTGCTGCCGAAAACGGATCCATCAAAGTTTCCCGTTAATGTATTTTGTTTATATTTTAAAAACTTCAGGCAATACTCTTTATACTGGTATTACCACCAATTTAGCCCGTCGAGTTTCTGAACACAACAGCCACTCATCAAAATCTGCCAAATACACTCGGGCTTTTGATAACTGTAAATTAGTTTATAGTGAACAATTTCCCAATCGTTCATCAGCTTCCAAACGTGAATCAGAAATCAAAAAATTAACAAAAATAAAAAAAATAAACTTAATTCGTAATTCGTAATTTTAATTCCCCTACTACCAAATTAATTAATTTTTTAGCCTCAATCTCATTTTGTGGTAAATTTTGATTCCAATCCAAGCCTGGGCCAGTATTTCCTTCCAGCAAATAAGCATTACCGCTATTACTTACAATAAAATCAAGGGTAAACAGGGAACATTTTTTATCAAGAATCTCTGCCACCTCCATCGCCTTTAAAACCACATCAAGGGGTAACTCATTTAAATTTAAATAGGTCAACAACCCACCCTGATGCTCATTACATCTAAAATCCCCTGTCTTTGCCACTCGAATATAAGACTGAACTATTTTGCCACCCAAAAATATTAATCTAATATCTGCTGATTCCAAATTATTTTTAAATAAAAATCCAGTATCAAATTTGGCAAACGGTTGAATAATATACGTGGTGTTGGGATGTTTTTTTGCTTCGTTTACCATCTCCTGTCTCATGTTTATTTTATATTTATATATCCCGTTCCCCCCCGATCCAAATTTGTCTTTCATAATCACATCACTATTAAAATCATTTATTCCGCAATGTATTAGCATTAAGTCAACTAACTTTTGACATGCCACATCCATATTCTCAATCGTGCTTTTTCCAATAGACACCGTCGGAATCGCATATTTTTCTAATTTATCATAAGTTTTTTGTTTATCAAAAAACAAATTATATAATTCAGGATTATTAAATGGTTTGATGTCTTTATTTGAAAATAATAATTCTCGTCTTGCTTTTACTCCTATATTTTTGGGAGAAAATCTATCAAAAATTAGTTTTGAAAAACAAGGCGAATTGACTTTTACCCAATTATTATCTTTAAATATCCAAAAACAACGGCAAAATCCCGGTCCGATAATATCCGCACTGGTACAAAAAGCCGCTTTCAAGCCCATATTCAAACAAATTTCCAAAAAATATCCGTACACTTCATTGTATGATTCGTTCTTTCCTATAAATGGCGCAAGACTTTTATTTGTTTTATCGTAGCTACTTTGTGCCAACCTTTCCGCATATACAATCAAAACATCAAAGTTCGTTAATTTATTCAGTACTCTATTATACCCTATTTTTCCGTAAAAAATTTACTTATTTAAATAAGTCACCGTAAACTGCAATACCGTGGCAAAACCCACCCACAACAAATATGGAGTTTGAATATAAGTTATCCATTTTAAATATGGATATATTGCCAACATTGCCCAAACCAATGTCAGTAAAACCAAACTAATATCAATGGCCGCTCCTAAATTATTTTTTAATCCAAATTGAATATAGGTAAAAATCAAATTAAAAAACAAATTTAAAATAAAAGGTAAAACTACCCAAAAAGAAATTTTCTTTTCCAAAAACATCAAAAATACTTTGCCAAAGGAGATAGTAATCAATATATAAAGTACACTCCACACTGGTCCAAACAAAAACGATGGTGGAGCCCAGCTCGGTTTTTCAAGTTGCGAATACCAATTATATGTGTTGTCCATCTATATAAAATTATTTGTATAAACCAAACTCTCTTCCGGACTAAATATTTTTAACATCTCAAAAGTAATTTCAGAAGACTCTACCGTTGCCACAATTTTAATGATTTTTGCTTTGCCAATATATTTGAAATTTACATCTGCCAATTCCATAGGGACACCCATCGGCGCCATTCTATACCCAGATTTCACAATGGTATATTTTTCTCCAACTTCAAAAGTCGATTTATCTGTCTCTTCTAATGTCAATAATCCCATCAATTTTATTGGTGTAGTCATATACCATGATTATACTACGACAATTTGCGATAATTAATCATGTTAAATTTCATGTTGTTCATCACCTTTCTCGGTAGCTGGAAATTTATTTTATTGTTAAACATTTTAATTCTCATTAAATTAAAACTATCCAAAATAAATATTTTAATTATTATTAGCAGCCTGAGTAATTTATTTATCGTCGAGCCTTTAAAATTATTCATCAAAGAACCCCGCCCTCTATTAAATACTCTTGAAACCTCTTTTTCTTTTCCCAGTGGACACAGCTATTCCGCCGTTACTTTTTATGGTCTAATTACCTATCTTTTATACAAAAAATACAAACACAAATATATTCTGTTATTGGGTACAATATTTATATTATTAATTGCTTATTCTCGCCTATACCTTGGTGTCCATTACTTGCATGATATTATTGCCGGTATATTTTTAGGCCTAATTTGGCTAACATTAACAGTATGTTTTCTAGTTTAAATTATATTCTTTTTGAGTTTATCTTCATTTGTTTGTCAATTTCTGTTTTCATTATCTACCCCAAAATTTTAAAATTTCGCCATATTTTTCTTATCCTTTCTTTATTATATATTCTTTATATCTCCTCACAAACAAACGTTCCTTCCATATTTGCTGTTTTTCAATTTCCAGATTTATTTTCGACAATTTTTTACTGTCTCATTCCTACCATTATTATTAGTCTATCAATCATCATCATTCATAAATTTAAACCAGATTATATTGTCGACTCCACTAAGGTTATCAATCATCCTAAATTACCCAAAATAACTCCATTAATTCTTTATCCATTACTCTCCGTCCCATTACAAGAAATAATTTTCCGTTGGTTCTATATTAATCGACTTCAAAACCCAAGTTTTAGTCTTATTTTTATTATTATATTTTCTTCTTTAGTTTTTGCTATAGTTCATCTTCCTTTTGGTAAAATCCCCTTATTTATTGGAACTTTTTTATTGGGGATTTGGTGGGGTACCTTATACATTACTACTGGCAACATTTGGTATCCTATTATTTCTCATGCAATATTAGGTAATATCCTTATTTGGTTGGCAATATATCCTGATGCCTTATCACAATAAAAATTCTTTATCGCAAAACTTTATCAAAGACCGAGATATTGTCCAGCAACTTATTGCTGTTTCCGATTTAAGTATTAACGACACTGTTATTGAAATTGGCCCGGGTCATGGCATCATTACCACCCTTTTATGTGGCAAAGTTAAACAAGTTTTGGCAATCGAAAAAGACCAAGCATTAGCCAAAATACTCACTAAACGAATACAAAATATTACCAATTTACAAATTATTAATCAGGACTTTTTAGATTATCAATTACCTGCAAATAATTACAAAATTTTTGCCAATATCCCCTTCTCTATTACCGCCGAAATTTTAAATAAAATATTATTAAGTGACAATTTACCACAATCAATGTTTTTAATTATGCAGTATGAGACAGCTGAAAAATTTGTAGGGTCAAAATTCGAATCTCAATCATCAATTTTATTTAAACCATTTTTTGAAATAGAAATTTTGGGTGACATTGATCGCACCAGCTTTACTCTCAAACCTCAAGTCAAAATTGTTTTTGTTAAATTTACAAAGCGAGAGACTCCCTTTATCAAAGATGCCGATAAACTAAACTTTTACAATTTTGTAATTTACGGCTTTAATCAATGGCAACCTACAGTTTTAGATGCTT
The DNA here is from genome assembly GCA_023245435.1 of Candidatus Shapirobacteria bacterium. Classification (GTDB taxonomy): domain Bacteria; phylum Patescibacteriota; class Microgenomatia; order UBA12405; family UBA12405; genus UBA12158. Next base: position 8,219 of record JAHFKH010000033.1, read on the forward strand.
ACAAAAAAGTTTTAACCTATACCCAATTAATGACCATCAAAAAAACCCTAAAAATCGGCGATGTCCCCCCATCCCAACTTTCTTTTGACAAATGGCTTTTGTTTTTTAAAACCTATCTTAAAATTGTCAACGATAAATCCCGCCTCTAAAACCCATATTGATTATCTTAATTTTTTGATATTTATTATCAATTTCAAAAATTACTCTGATTTTTCCGACTCGTAATCTAAAATAATCACCTAATTCACC
>JAHFKH010000034.1 GCA_023245435.1 Candidatus Shapirobacteria bacterium
TCTTCAATTAGTTTTACATCGGTAATATCTTTTGGTCGAGTTTTTTGTTTTTTTATTTCCAAAATAATTTTTAGTTGAACATATCTAATTCCATCAATTAAGTCGGCGTTATCTATTTGAAAAATTGGATCACCAAACTTTGAATCGGTAAACCATGAACCTTGTCCTAAAATTTGAATATTACCAATATAAATTGAATCAAAATTATCTTCTTTTGTAACCTTATATTTTTTTGTAAGTTCTTGCCACAACTCTGGATAGACAATAATGTCTAAATCATTTATTTCTCGAATATTTCTAATGCCAAGTGGCCCAGACGAAGTGATGGCACATTTATTTTTTGGTAAATTAAGGTTGTTTAATTCGGATAATAAAATATTTATATTCACTTTTTGGCTGATGGTGTTGAAATAGATGCCGTGGGAATAGGGGGTGGGACGCCGATGGGAGCTTGTTCTAAACGTTTTAAAACATCCCAATCAATAGATTTATAGGAAAGATAGCCGGCATATGAAAGCAAAATAAAAAATATGCTTAATAAAATAACGGCAATATAATCAATTTTGATTTTTTCGTTCATATTTATTTAGTTCTGGTAATAGTATATACGGTGGGGTATGACAAGAAAATAGCCGGAGATTCTTCTAACAGCGCTTTTTGAAATTCTTGGTAAATTTTTTTGCGTTCAATAATATCAAAAGTTGATCGACCATCTTCTAACAGTTTGTCAATTTTGGGATTATTAAGTTTGGTAATATTGCTTTTTGATTGAGTTGAGTGCCAAAAAACATATTGATCGGGATCGGTAGGAATTGATCCATAATGGATAATGGCGTCAAAATTTTGGGTGTCTATTTGTCCAACGGTTAGGTTAACTTTTATTTTTAATATTTCTTCCCAACTTATTTTAATATTTTCGGCAGTCGTTAATAAGTTGCGATCACCCACAGACAAATTTATGGATTCGATTTTGTTCTTTTCAAAAAGTTCGCGGGCACGAGTTGGATTAAAATTATAATCTTTTACAGATGGGTTGTAAGCCCAGGAAGTTGAAGATATTGGAGAAAGACAACGGTCATTTTTATCTGTACTTTTGGGGGTGGCATACGCCAAAGCTTGACGAAGCTGTTTTATATTTAAGTTTTGAGTATTAAGAAATATGGCTGAATATTTGGTATCGGCGGCAACATTTTTGGTAACATTTATTTTCCAGCCCGATTCAAGTTCATTAGGAATGGAATTTAAATCTATTTGATCAACCTCTCCAATTTTAAAAGCACTGATTAAATCAGTTTGACTTTGATAAAAACGATAAATAATATTGGTATTGTTGGGCGAAGATAATTTTAAATAGTTGACATAACCATCTTGATATTTGATGTCGGCAACTTTATATTGACCCAGTCCAATTAAACCGTTGTTAAATAAAGGTTTGGATAAGACGCTTTCGATAGGTGAAAAAGGTTTGTCTGAAGTTATTAAAACGGTATCGTTTGATGGATAAGAAAACGTTAAACCAGGTATTTGATATTTAATATCGTAACTAGTTAATTTTTTACCATCATGCCACGATTTGGTAGTATCGATTTTAAACAAATAGGTATTGTTATCTTGATTGATAGATAATTCTTTGACTAAAGGTGAAATAACGGGTTTGCCATTTTCGGTTATTTCAGTTAGGCCATAGGATATTTGATGCGAGATTGAAGGTGGTAAATTGGCAGCGGTATACAATCCTTCAATTCCAATTTTAGTTGCTGGGGTGATTATTTTTTGGTAAACAGTTATTAGCTGGTCTTGATATATTAAACTTAAAATTCCGATAAATAGGCCAATTACAATAAACAAAAAATTTTTTTTAAAATAAAAAAACCACAGTTCAAATTTGAAACGAAGTTTGTTAAACATTAGTTTATTAATTGGGCAATAGATGAAATTAGAAATAAGACAGTGACAACTAAAGTAAGATTGAAAATAAATTTTTCCCAACCCCGACGTTGTGAGCCAGTGTCGGATAAAATATTGGAATTAGCTTCGTTTTGACCTTTGGCTTGGAGAAAAATTAAAGCTGATAAAAAAATTGATAATAGGATTTGAATAATTGATAAAGTAATTTTCATATAATTTTAAAAATATAAAGAAATAAACTAATAAAAAATGAAGTACCAACGTAAGCAAAAAAGCCTGATAAGTTCCAATTATAAATACTAAAAGATGAAACAACAATAGCAGGAAGTAAATAGGTGACTAAATATAATCCTAGAGTGTTGATAACAATACGTATTAGTCCCAGGGTGATAATACTAATGGGTAAAAGTAAAATTTTTACGACGGGTTTGAGAATTAGTTCAAAAAAAGCCAAAATTAGCGAAGCTTTAATAATGGTAAATAGTTTATCGGGGCCAAAAGATAAGTTGTGCCATAGTTCTTGATGTAAAACTAAAGCGAAAGCAAGATATAAAGCATACTTAAAAAATTTTTTCATATTTATTTCTTACGTAATAGTATTATAGCGCCAAGAGAGAGAAGAATAAGACTCGAAATTATTATTACAAATATATAATAAAAATGATAAGGATTTTGGACGGTAATAGTATCGGATATTTTTATGTTTTGATTTTTGGGTAAAAGTGAGGATAAAAAAGAAATTTTGGGAAAATTTATTTTGGTTTCACCCAAAGGTAAAATGTTATCAACGGAAAATAAATTTGGGTTTTTGATGACTATATAACTTTGAGAAAAGGGATTAAATTGGGTAGTAACAACAGGAGCAACAGCGGGAATATTTATTTCACTATCGGCAAAAGTGACATCAATACTTTTTATATTGGGATCAGCTTTGTATGACCCGGGTGGCGGGGGTGAATCTGATTTTTGATTGTGAATTACAAAAGCAAAATGGTTTAAATCTAAATCATCAAAATAATTGATGCCACCGGTGGTTTTGGCCCAAGTTGGATCAATAGGTATCCATTTTTGAGTAGTAGGGTTGAAATATTCTGGCCAGGCATGAAGAATGTCAGTCCCAAGTGACAATGGTTTGATGTCGGTATTATTTGAGTAGGCATAACCTTCTATTTCTCGGGCGCCAATTTTGGCGGCTCTGGCAATAGAAACAAATAAGTCGGTAAAATCGGTACAAAGTGAACTGTTTGGGTTTTGTAATGCTTCCAGGGCTCCGCGACGATTGGAATTATTAATGCGATTAAAGTCATAATTTAAAAACGAAACGACATAATCATATATTTGGCGAGGAGTGGTGTAAGTTTTGGCTAATTTTATAATTTCCGGGTTATCGACTGGCCAATATAATTGATTATTAAAAAGTGGTGGGTTGGAAAATTGATAATATATATTTTGACCAATTTTGGCTTGACCTGAAGCTGTAATATTTAATTTTGATTGGGGTGATAAATGGTAGAATGCCAACCAATTACCATCAGGATCAGTATCAATTTTTAAGGGTAAAGGATCGATTTGAGTGAAAGTTATTTTTTGATTAGCGGTATCGGGAGGTAATGGAATATAATATTCGCCGTTGATATTGGTATCATTTTGAATTTGAAATTTTAAATTAAAATTAAATAATTGAAAGTCACCAAAAGTTAGGATAAATTTTTTGTCGGAATTAAATTGGGTAAAGCGAATATTAGTAAATTGTGAATCAGTCGAAATTTGGGCTCCCTGAGGTGATGATGAAAGCTTGCTAAATGATATGGGAATTTTTAAATTTAATTTTGTATTGGCACCTAAACTATCTTGAAATTGAGGTAGGCTTATTTCCCATGTTTTACCCTTTTTTTTGGCCAAAGTATCACTGCGGTATTTTATGGTAAATTTGGTTGTTTGATCTTTACCAATTTTAGAGTTGGTTAATTTTAAGGATAATTTTAAATTATCATTTTCTTGGTTGATGTCAGAAGAAATATTGCCCAAATCATCAAATATTTGTATATTACTGGTTTTAATTCCACCCAAGGAAAGACTGTATTCTTTGGGATAAAATTGAGCAAAATTATTAACAATACCTACTTGATGTTCAACTTGAGCGTTTCCATTATCACTAAATTGATAATTAATTTCTTGAGTGGTGGTAAATTCATTTATGGCGTATGATTTGGTAAAACTATTGAAAAAAAGAAATAAGGCCAATAAAAATACCATGGATAAATAGTAGCATATTGGCACTTGACTTCGGGTAATGTTTGGTTAGAATAAAGTATGGCTATAACAATGTACAAAAGACAAAAAGAAATACTAGATTTGATTACCAAATCAATTAATAAATATGGTTATGCACCAACTTTGACCGAAATTGCCGATAAACTAAATTTATCTTCGTTGGCCACGGTTCATGAACATTTGGCTACTTTAGAAAAAAAAGGGTTGATTCGTCGTTATCGGGGAGCGGTTCGAGGAATTGAGGTGTTGGATCAAGATATGGGCAATCATATTATAGAATTGCCTATATTAGGGTTTATTGCTTGCGGTGAGCCATTAGAACCCTATACCGATCCAAACGCAACTTTGGCAGTATCGGCGGGGGTGGTAAAGGCGGGTGACAAGTCATTTGTATTACAGGCAAAAGGTGATTCAATGATTGATGATGGAATATTGAGTGGTGATTTTGTAGTGGTTAAAGAGCAACGTCAGGCCAACAATGGTGATATTGTGGTGGCGGTTTTAAAAAATGGTTTTGCTACTTTGAAACGATATTACGAAGAAGTAGGGAGGATTCGTTTGCAGCCCGCCAATTCGACTATGTCACCGATGTATGTGACTGATGTAACTATACGAGGAAAAGTGGTAGCAGTTATAAGACAATTTGCATAATATGCTTTATATTATTGCAACTCCAATTGGAAATTTAGGGGATATTACCCTTCGGGCGATTGAGACTTTAAATAAATTAGATGTGTTGTTGTGTGAAGATACCAGAAAAACCGGTTTTTTATTGAGTGAATTAAAAATAAATCATAAACCAAAATTAGTTTCGTTTTATGACGAAGTTGAAGCCCAAAAAATTCCGGAAGTGGTAAAAATGTTGAAAGATGGATTGGAAGTGGGATTGGTAACTGATGCGGGGACTCCCTTATTATCCGATCCGGGGTGGTTACTCGTTAAAAAATGCCAACAATTAGGCTTAAGTTATACAGCCTTACCTGGAGCCTGTGCTGTTATTAATGCAGCGGTGTTGTCGGGGTTACCAATTGCCCGTTTTTCATTTTTGGGTTTTATGCCAAAAAAAGATGGGGATATCAAAAAAATTTTGGAAAAATATAAAAATGTTGAGGGAACAAAAATTTTATACGAATCCCCTCTTCGGTGTGAAAAAACTTTTAAATTGATTAAGGAAGTTTGTGGAGAAAATACAGAAATTAAAATTGTGCGAGAAATGACTAAAAAATTTGAAGAGGTGACTGATAGCGTAAAAAAAGATTTAAAAGGCGAAGTGGTGATTGTTTTTGGATAAACAATATTGTTTTTTTGCTTGTTAATTTCGATTTGATTTTCGCCTCGCCGGCTGGGCAGTAATCTTTCGATTTTCGGCCCAGTGAATGATTTCTCGAGTGTGATCGATGGCATCGGGAGAAACAGAAATAGAAGTAATCCCCCACTTAACTAGTTTTTCGACCAAATCGGGGTGGTTGCTGGGTGCTTGACCACAAATTCCTATCATAATACCACGTTTTTTACCTTTGGTGACTAATCTTTTTAAACTCCACATCATGGCCGGATCCATTTCATTAAAATCGCGGGCGACTTCGGAATTATCACGGTCAAGGCCAAGAGTAAGCATGGTTAAATCATTACTACCAATAGAAATTCCATCAATACCAACATCAATAAATTTATCCAATAAAATAACATTGCTGGGAATTTCGGCCATCATAAATAATTTAAATGAGGGACTACGAAGTATTCCAGCGCCAGCAATTAATTTTTTAATTTCAAAAAGTTCGTGTGGTGTGCGACAAAAAGGAATCATCAGCCAAAGATTTTTCAGACTAAATTTATTACGAACCATTTTGATGGCTTCTAATTCCATTTGAAAAACTTCGGGTGAGTGAATATAACGTCCGGCACCGCGGAATCCCAACATAGGATTTGATTCTTCCGGTTCGTATAATTTACCAAACTTTAATGATCGATACTCATTGGTTTTAAAATCGGAAGCGCGATAAATTACTGGTCGAGGATTAAAATTTTTGCAGAATTCTGCTATACCACTGGCTAATTTTTCAATATATTCTTTTTGTCGGTTTTCGGCAATCATTCGTTTAGGATGAATACCGATATTGGCCATCATAAATTCGGCGCGAAGCAAACCAACTCCATCAACATTTCTTTTACTAATTGCTTTGGAAAGTTCCGGCTCGCCTAAATTAACATAAAGTTTAGTAGCGGTTTTTAGAGCAATTTTTGGAGAAGATTTAATTTCGACTGGTTGATTGGATAATAAATTGCCCGACCAAATTCGTCCAGTTGATCCGTCAATAGTAACGATGTCGCCTTCCTTAATATCTTTAGTGGCAGTTTTGGTACCAACAACGCAGGCCACGCCAAGCTCACGAGAAACTATGGCAGCATGCGAAGTTTGACCACCTTTGTCAGTAATGATACCGGCGACTTTTTTCATGGCCGGGACAAAATCGGGGGTAGTCATGGTAATAACTAAAATTTGACCCGATCCAACACGATTAATTTCAGTTTGATTTTTGATTAAAATAGCTGGACCTGAAGCAAATCCGGGGCTGGCGGCTTCACCTTGTAAAAATGGAGTTTCCGTTATTTCAAACTTTTTTTTAGCTGCATTGGCGAGAGTAGTGATTGGCCGAGTTTGAACGACATAAAATTTACCATTTTCAATAGCAAATTCAATATCTTGGGCCTTGCCATAATGATTGTGTAATTTTTGTCCAACTTTAGCTATTTTTAAGGCGGTGGCATCATCAATTTTTATTTTATTTCGTTTATATTTGGGAACTTCGACTTCGATTGTTTCATTGGTATTTTTAATTAATTGTTTGTCTTGGGAAACATTATTTTTTTGTTTGATAGTCCACGTTGATTTGTCTATAATAAATTGGTCGGGGGTGACTACTCCTTGAACAATATATTCACCTAAACCCCAAATGGCTTCGATAATTATTTCATTTTTATTATTTGACACAGGGTTGGCAGTAAACATAATTCCCGAAATTTCACTTTGAACCATTTTTTGAATGGGAACGGCGACGCCAACTTTAAAATGATCATATTTCTTTTTGACTCGATAAAAAATAGAACGAGGCGTAAATAATGAGGCCCAACAATCACGAACTCGGTGTAAAACGTTAGTTTCCCCGATGACATTAAGATATGTATCTTGTTGGCCGGCAAACGAGGCATCAAGACTGTCTTCGGCAGTAGCACTAGATCGAACGGCCACTGGCATATCGACTAGTCCACCAAAAGATCCTAATTTTTTGTAGGCGGTCATAATTTGAACGCTAACGTCGTGGGTAAATGGAGCTTTTTTGATTAAGGCGCGAATTTTTTTACTGGCTGATTGTAGTTCGTCGGGATGGTCAACGTTAGTAATACTTAAAATATCTTTTATTTGAGGTTTTAGTTTATTGGCGGCAATAAAATCAAAATAAGTTTCTGCGGTGACCACAAAACCATTGGGAACGGGAATACCTAAACCATACATTTCGCCTAAGTTTGCACCTTTTCCGCCAACTATGTTTACATCTTCAAAATGAATATCTTTAAACCAAAGGAGACAGGGTTTTTGCATAATTTATGGCTTCCAGCCACGGTTTTCAGAATTTCTAACATCATCAGTTTCGTCAGGCCTAGAATAATCGTCTTGAAGACGATGAGTGGTACCAATTTCACTATTTGAAGCTTCAACTAAAACGGTGTCAGTAATAGCCATAAAACGGTGAACAATTTTTGGTTTGATGGTATAACCATAACCTTCAATCATTGGTTCGGTTTTAAGATCGTCTTGAGTTTTTCCCCAAATAATTTGGCATTGTCCCGAAATTAGGGATAATGTTTCAGTTTTATCGTCGTGATATTGTAAGGAAAGTTTTTCCCCGGCATTAATTTTAAGAAATTTTAATGTATAGGGTAGGTATGGTTCAGTTAAAATTATTTCTGACCCCCACGGTTTGGTAATAGTAGTTGGCATTAGAAAATAATAGCAA
>JAHFKH010000035.1 GCA_023245435.1 Candidatus Shapirobacteria bacterium
GACAGTGACTAAAAAACCGCCGACGACTTCGTCAACGAATAATGAAACTAAAAGATTATCTATAGAGGCCATATCTTTACATTATACCTTAAAACCTTGGGCTAAATCTAATAACTGTGATTCAGGATCAGATGAAGTGACAATATCACTGGAGACAAGAATCCCGATAGCGCCGAGTTTTAAACTAGCAATAACATCGGCTTGACAGTGAATACCAGCACCGACTAAAAGTGGGGTTTTACCCAATTCTTTGGCTATATTTGTTATAGTTTCAGGTTTAACTGTGGCGACTGACTGATATTTATTACCGATTAATTCCTTGGGTTCGTAGGCAAAATATGTTGGTTTTAACTTTTTTGCCCAAGTAGTGGCTTGTCCCAATGACTGTAAACATAAAATAGACATAAAATTTTGGGGGAAATTTTTTAAAATTTGGCTAATGGTACCCGGTTTTAGTCGATGATCAGAATGATTTAATAAAGTACCTAATACCCCAATTTTTGAAGCTTGAATGGCTTGAGTGAAATTATCAACGGACTGTAATAATGTAGGAGAATTAACTCGATAACAATCCAAAGCAGAAACGGCAGGAATAATTTTGACACCAGTTTGTTGAGAAACTTTGGTGCAAATTTTGGTTAAATTTATGGCACCATCACCAAAAGTTTGAGGGTATAATTTAAAATTTACAATTATCATTTTAGTTTATATTTACTAATAATTTGATTTATTCCAGCACGAAGATCAACCATCAAAGAACTTGGATCGGACCCTTTTTGGGCAACACTATTGATGGCATCAGAAAAATATTTTGATAGTTCAGAATTTAGACCAGTATCCCAAGTGCGGGACGATAAATAGCCACTTTCAGCCTCGGAAGCGACAGAAATAAATGGTTTGATTTTGGCGTTGCTCGAAATTTTACTACCCAAACTAATTCGGGGATAAATTTCACCAAAAGAACGAGTTTGAGAAGCGGCAGTAAACATTTTTTCCATAGATTCACGACTTGATAGAAATTCTAAGAATTTAAAAGCTTCTTTTTGGTGTGAACTTTTGGAATTAACGGCTTCAACCCAATAGCTGGCCCAGTGAATATTGGTTAAATTGGCGGTAGAGGTAGCCGAATTGCCCGATTGATCTTGAAGAGTAGCTAGTTGAGGAATGGTGGTAATAGCAAATTTGAGAGAGGGATTCATTTCTTCAATGTTAAAAATGCGCCATGATGGGGCAAAATAAAAGGCTAATTTTCCTTCAGCAAAAGCCTGAGTAGAAGGCGGCATCGATTCGTCCCAGGTATTATATTGAGTTTTAAAATTAGTGTAATAAGAAATTACGTCACGAATTTTATTGTTATTTTCATCATTGTCTTTTAAAATATCGGCGCCATTTTGTTTGAGTAAAATACCAATAATGTCATTCCAATGATCAACATTGTCAGTCAAACCCATAGCAACACCACCAACTTTGAGACGACCTTGTTCGTCACGAACGGTTAATTTGGCCGCAACAGTTTGTAAATCCCACCATGATTTGGGAAGAGTGGCTTGGGCTTTTTCTAACAAATCTTGATTGTAAAAAAGGGCCAGACCGTCATACATTAAAGGAATAGCTTGATATTTGCCATTAATTTTTAAATCATTTTTAAAAACTGGATAAAAATCAGTATCTAAACCAATAGATTTGGCGGAAGCATCGGGAACTGAAGCCAGCATACCATTAAACATGGGTAACCACGATGAATGAATGCGAAAAATATCGGGAACCTCTTCAGAGTTTGGATCTTTGGCTAGGCGACCAGACAAACGTGAACGGTAATCATTTTTTTGTTGAGTTTTATAATTTATTTTAATATTGGGATTTTTTGATTCAAAATCAGCGATAACTCCATTTATGATTGAAGGATCTTCCCATAAACCCCAATAATTAAGGGTAACAACCGTGGCACTTTTTCCTTGTAAAACTGGAAGTAAATATTTAGAAATAACAAAACCGAGAATAATAACAACTACGATTATGGCTAGTGGCAAAATAAATTTGGGTAAATCTTTGGCAACGGGAATAGTACTTGAAGAAAAACCTGAGGGTGAAGGTGATGGTGATGGAGAGGGAGAGGGAACGGTAGGTGAAGAAAGCGGTGATTGAAAATCTGATGGGTCCATTGACTTATTATATAGTAAAATAAGAAATGAAAGTTAAAATATTTACTGATGGTGGATCACGAGGTAATCCGGGACAATCGGGGTTTGGGGTGGTGGTGGTCGATGAAAAAAAACAAATAATTTTTGAAGCATCTAAATATTTGGGTATTAAAACAAATAATGAAGCTGAATATGAGGGATTAATTTTTGGACTAAAGTGGCTCAAGAAAAATGAATCAAAAATAGATCAGGCCGAATTTAATGCCGATTCAGAACTAATGATTAAACAAATGTTGGGAATTTATAAAGTAAAAGCAGGAAATTTGAAGGATTTAAATAAACAAGCGAGGGAATTTGTTTTGGCAATTAAAGCCAAAATAAATTTTGTCGCGATAAAACGAGAATTTAATAGCCAGGCTGATGCCTTGGCAAACGAAGCAATGGATAGAAAAATATGAAAAACATTGAACAAACCCTAACCCCACCCTTTCCCTTGACAGGGCAAGGGAGGAAAACACCATACATAGTATTATTCCTCGGAATAGTTGGTTTACTGGGAATAATTTTAATATCGCCCTTAATTTTTGCTTTTGGAAAAACGGGAAAAGAGGCAAAGGTGTTGGGGTTGAGTTATGCAACTTTAAATAAGAAAGAAATTGGGGAAAAATTAAATAATGATTTTGATTTTGATAAAAACATTAATTTGATATATGGTGATCAAAATTTTGAAATAAAAATGAGTAGTGTTTCAGCAAAAATAAACACTAACAAAATGGTATCAACATTGCTTTATCGACGATTAAATCAGGGAATAAAAAGTTACATCACAGCTTTTTGGGAAAATAAAGATTTTGAATTGGAAATAAATTGGGATAAAAATAAATTGGGTGAAGAAATTAATAAAATTGCTGATCAAATAAATAAACCATTTATTCCCACAGAAATTGTGGCTAATGGTCAAATAAAAATTAAAGAAGGAAGTTTGGGACTGGAAGTTGATAAAGATAAATTGGCTTTGGAAGTAGTGAGTATTTTGAAAAAATATTTAATTAATGAAAAAAATATAATTCCAGTTAATGTAATTGGAACACTTCCAACTGATGAGGAAAAATCAAAAGCTTTGGAATTGGCGCAAAAATTGAGTAATAAAAAAATTGTTTTTTATTGGGAAGGCAATAAAACTGATGCACTACCGGCAACTTTAATTAGTTTTGTGGGATTTGGTAAAAGTTGTAATACAGATAAAATTGCTGAATATACGGTAAATTTTAATAATAGTATTAAAAAAGAACCTCAAAATGCTTCTTTTAAATTTGAAAATGGTAAGGTTTTACAATTTGAATCAGCAAAAGATGGTTATGTAATTGATGAAACAAAAATGAAGGGTGATATTTGCCAAAATTTGGAGACTTGGTCAAATAACAGTGACGGTGAAATAAAATATGAAATACCTTTGATAAAATCTCAACCTAAAATTAAAACTGATGAGGTAAATAATTTAGGGATAAAAGAATTGATTGGTCGAGGAACGTCGAGTTTTAGACATAGTAGCGATATTCGAAATTATAATGTCCAAAAAGGGGCAGGAATTGTTAATCGAATTTTGGTGGCACCAAATGAAACTTTTTCATTTATAAAAAATTTGGGAGAAGTGACTTTGGATAATGGTTTTAAACAAGCTTATGTAATTAATAAAGGCAAAACAGTTTTGGATGTGGGAGGAGGAATTTGTCAGGTTTCGACAACTTTGTTTAGAGCGATGTTGGATGCCGGACTAAATATCACTGATCGAAAAGGCCATGCTTATCGGGTATCGTATTATGAAGAAGATAGTAAACCAGGATTTGATGCGACCGTATTTATCCCAAACCCTGATTTAAAATTTGTAAATGATACAGGTAATTATGTATTGATTCAAAGTTTTTATGATGGAGTGAAAAAAACTTTGGCTTATGAAATATATGGAACAAAAGATGGGCGAAAAGTGGAAATTAGTAATTACAAACAATGGGATGCATCTCCGGCGCCACCGGATGTGTGGATTGATGATCCGACACTACCTCCAGGAAAAGTGGTTAAAGATGAAAGTAAAGTGCCGGGATTAAAAACTTCGTTTGATTGGAAAGTAACCAAAGATGGGCAAATAATACACCAAAAAACTTATGTGACTAACTATACCCCTTGGGCGGCAGTGTATCGACGAGGCCCACAATTATAAACTATGGGAACGGGCAAGATCCATTTTTTTGCCACGGGCTTCTAGTTCGTTCATTGTGTCTAAAAAGGCTTTTTCTGGATCAATTCCATATTTTTCTGCGATTAATAATAGACAGGAAAAACAATCACCTAATTCATGAGCTAATTTTTCATCAACATTTTCAATTTCACGAAGTCCATCTTTGCCCATTGTTAATTTGACGAGAGCACCGACATCTCCAACAAGTCCTCTAACATATTCACCGCGTGGCCATTCGTGTCCTAATCTTTTAATATCTGACGCGACATAGTATTCCCAAATCTCATGATTTCTTTTTATTAGATCTTGAAGAGTCATTTATATTATTAAATTAATAATGATTTATAAAACTGCCAAATCGTAAGTGTTTTGGAGTAATGCGGCGACAGTCATGGGGCCGACACCACCAAAGGTAGGAGTAATGTAGGAAACAATGGGAGAAACTGAGTCAAAATTTATATCACCATTGGAAACGTCAACGACAACTGAATTTGGTTTGACCATAGATGAATTTATTAAATCTTTGACTCCGGTTGCCGAAATTAATAAATCAGCGTTTTTGGTTATTTCCCCAAGATTTTGGGTAAACTCATTACACAGAATTATTTGTGAATGTCGATTTTCAAATATTTTTTTCAATGGTAGGCCTATCAATTGACTATCATTAATCACAACCACTTTTTTATCGACAAAACTTAATTTATATTCATCTAACAATTGAATAATTCCCCTTACTACCGCAGGAACAATTCCAGAACTAAAAACAAGACCATCAGCATCTTTTAAAGGATTGATAGAATTTAATACAAAATTTTTTAAAAAATTATTTGGTAATGGTAATTGAATAAAAAAACCAGTAACAGTAATATCGCTATTAAGTTTTTTAATTAAAGTTATAACCTCGTCTTGGGAAACATCTGAAGGAAATTGGTGAAGTAGACCATCAATCCCAACCTCACTCGCTTTTTGTTGTTTTAGTGAAACATATTTTAGTGAAGAAGGATCATTTCCAACTAAAATAATGTCTAAATTTATTTTTTTACCAGCTAATCTAATTTTTTCCTTAAGATCAATAAGAATTTTTTGTGATAAAGTTTTGCCGTCTAATAAAATCATATTTTTGTTAAAATTTCGTAACCAGTAGGAGTAATGAGCACGGTGTGTTCAAACTGGGCAGAAAGTGAACCATCTTTTGTACGTACCGTCCACCCGTCAGACTCATCAAAAGCAACATGCCAATTAAGACTGGCGTTGACCATGGGTTCAACTGTAAAAATCATCCCTGGTTTGAGAATAGTATTACTTTGATTGGTATTAAAATGATAAACAAAAGGATCCTCGTGAAATTTAATACCCACCCCATGTCCACCCAAATCGTGAATTGGAGCAAAACCAAACGGTTTTAAATAAGCTTCGATTTTTTTGCCAACACAATCATTTAACATTAATCCTGGTTTTAAAGATTTAATAGCAACCATCATTGATTGATAGGTTTGATCAATTAATTGTTGAGCAGCTTTAGAAATTTTACCGACAGGATAGGAAGCTGAGACATCGCCAAAATAGCCATTCAAAATGGTGGTGATATCAATATTAATAATATCGCCAGTCTTTAGGACGTCTTTGGTTTTAGGAATACCATGACAAACAACATTGTTAATAGAAGTACAGATACTTTTAGGGAAACCAGAATAGTTTAGTGGTGCAGGAATGGCGTGATGATCAATAATAAATTTATGGGCAATTGTGTTTAATTCTTCAGTATTTATGCCTGGTTTTATAAATTTTGAAACGTAATCTAGTGTCTTGGCTGCTAGTTTTGAAGAAGCCTTAATCCCCTCAATTTGTTTTAGACTTTTGATAATGATCACGCTTGATTATAACGCGAATAGAGGATATATGAGTAAATAAATACAAATATGACGGTAAATACAATAGGAATAAATAATAAATAAAAAGCTAACTCTGGGAAAATAACTCCGAATAAAGAAATTAAACCCACTAATTTAAATAATTTACCGCCAATAGCGTGGGTTTTTTGCCAAACAATTGGACTACTCATGGTCCAGGGAGTACGAATGCCAACAAACCAATTCATTTTGGCGTGAGAGGTTAGGTCTCCCGTAAAATAAAAAAGAAGAGAAAAGGCAGGAGATAAAAATTGGATTAAATTAAATTGATAGTTTAAATTCCAAAAAATTGTTAGCAAATAAATATAAAAAAGGAAACCAAAAATGGCAATCATAAAATTGTCATAATGATTTTGAAACTCGGAAAAATTTTTTTTATATGGATCTAATTTTGGTAAAAATAAAAATAAAATATACATAACAACCGATAAAATAGGCATAAAAAATAGTCCCCAAAATTTTGTCATATAGCCATTGACCTCATTATTAATCCCCCAGTGTGAGGCTAATAAATTTGGCATATTGGGCCAGACAAAAAATGCAGTTAAAAAAGATAAAATAACAAATAATAGAGAAATTAATTTTTTCATAATTAATTTTACACCTTGCAAAAAAGTTTAACTAATACTAGAATGATAGTAATATGAATAAACTAACAATCAAACCACTTCCCTATGCTTATGATGCTTTGGAACCAGTAATTTCTAAAAAAATAATGGAACTTCATCATGACAAACATTATGCAGGATATGTAAATAATTTTAATAATTTATTGGATACTGGGAAAATTAGTAGTTTTAATTATAATGGCGCGATAATGCATGAAATTTTTTGGGAAAATATGAGGGCACCGCAAGAAAATAATTTACCACCTGAAGGAATGTTTCCTGATTTTGCAAAATTTAGAGAAGAATTTAGTATGGTGGCGGCCACAGTTGAAGGATCGGGTTGGGCAGTGTTATGGAAAACTGAGTCGGGATTAGCCATTGGGCAACTGGAAAAACATAATTTATTGGGCTTAAATGGGGCCAAACCAGTTTTGGTCTTAGATGTGTGGGAACACGCCTATTATTTGGATTATTTAAATGACCGCAAGGCTTACATTGAGAAATGGTGGAGTGTGGTTAATTGGGACGACGTTTCCAAAAGATTATAAAATTTTATCTTTGGCAATGTTGTTGAGTATGGTGTTTATCTCTTGAGTTAAATCACCAATAAAGGTTGCAGTAATAACATAAACTGTATTATTTTTTATATACACTTGTTGAATAATATTTAGCTTTTCGTTACGATTGATATAAGTACCAGTAAGAACAGCAGAATAATATTTTTCTTGGGATTCACGTTTATCGCTTGAAATTTTTAAAGAGGGAATGGCTGATTTGGCGCCGGCAATAAGCTTGTCGACATACTTGGCTGGCACGACTACTTCTTCCAACTGAGTTTCAATTAATACTATTTGAGGCCTCGTCCCTTTATTAACATTTTTTTCAAGTTTAAATTTTACTCCAGAATCAACTATTTCGTTCCAACCTATGGCAAATTCTTTGACAATTTCTTGGGTTGGAGTCGGATTTAAATTAAAATTAAACTTTGAAGTGGGACGAGTTAATAAAAAATAAATTATAACTAAAATTATAATTAAAGCTGGAATTAAATATTTTTTCATAATTATTTTTGAATTGAAGCTTTAACGATAATACGATAATCGGGCTGAGTGAA
>JAHFKH010000036.1:0-6226 GCA_023245435.1 Candidatus Shapirobacteria bacterium
CATCACTTTCGGCTAATTTTATTGAAGACAACTCTTTTTCTTCAATTTTTATTTTTTCGTCTATGAAAAAATTTAAATTACCCACCATTATATTTTTATTTCTCCATTCTATTTTCATTCCTCTACCCGAAAGTTCTTCAAACTTTTCTGGTATTTCATAATCAATATTTAATTTATGTGCATAATCAACCACCGCTTTTGCCATCGGATGATCGGACATCGACTCGGCCATAACTGCCATTTTTACCAAATTTTCCTCCGTCCCCTTAAAACAAAAAATATGATTTACTTTTATTTTTCCCTTCGTTAACGTTCCAGTTTTATCAACTATTAATGTTTTACATCTAGCCAATGTTTCCAAATAATTTCCACCTTTAATTATTATTCCCCGCTTTGCCCCTCTCGCTATTGCCGCCCAAAACGCCAGAGGAACGGCAACTGCAATATCATCAGCGCAAGTAACTAGCAACAACGATAAGACTAACGAAATATTTTTTGTTAAAACAAAAACAAATATTGCCACAAGTAAAGTAATTAAAATATATCTTGATGCAAATTTTTCCACCAAAGTTTCTATTGTATTTTTACCCGACGAAGCTTGTTCCATTAAGGTAATTAATTTTTCAAAAGTAGTATCTTTCCCCAATTTTGTAACTTTAACTAACAATGATCCAGACATATTTAGCGTTGAACTTAACACCATATCACCAACTTTTTTTTCAATCGGAATCGATTCACCCGTCAAAGACGATTGGTCAACACTGGCTGCTCCTGACACCACTTTTCCATCTACTGGAATTCTCTCGCCGGCATCAATTATTACCAAATCATTTAATTTAATATCTTTAATATCAATAGTTTTAATTTGATTGTTTTCTTTTATTTTTACAATTGATGGGCGTAATTTAAATAAACTTTTTATGGTTTTTTTTGCCTTATTTTCGGTATACATTCCAAAAACAATGGCACAATTTATCATCAAATTGATAAATACTACAGATGTCCATTCATGTTGGATTAATGAAACTATTAGGGCCACTGTCGCCAACAAATCAACTGTAATTTTATGATTAATAATAGCTTTTATGGTCCGATATACCACCGGCACCGTCCTCAAAATCCCAATTACCATTAGTAATGTACTCACCACAAAATGATATCAGTTATACTAAATATATGGTTAAAGCAGTTATTTTTGCGACATTATTTGTGACATTACTAGTTTTTATAAACAGTTGGTTAATAAAAAAACCTACTTCACTGCCCTCTCGCGCTAGTCAAACCAGTGAAATTACCACAACCACCAACATTATCTATCGCCAAATTGATAATCAAGATTTGCAACTTGATTTATTTCAACCCCCTGACAATAATTCTAGCAATCATCCAGCTATTATTTGGATACACTCCGGTGGATTTTACACTGGCAAAAAAGAAGACATCAATGGTTTAGCCGCTGAATTTGCCAAACGTGGTTTTGTTTCTACTTCAATTAATTATCGATTAACTAATACAGACTATCTCACCAAAGATTTCAATCTGAGTCAAATAAAAAAGACTCCCGCGATTATTAATGCCCAAGACGATGCCACTGCTGCCGTCGTTTGGTTAAAAAATAATGCTACTTTATATCACGTTGACCCCAATCAAATATTTGTTGCTGGTGGATCGGCTGGAGCTATTACCGCCCTACTTGTGGGTTATAACCAAGAATCAGTAAAAATTGCCGGTGTCATTGCCATTATGGGAGTCGCCGATCCCACTATGGTAAAAGTCGGTGGTCCGCCCGTCATTATGTTTAATGGTGGTCTTGATACTTTAATTAAGCCCGAATGGGTCAATTTATTTCAAAAACAAATTGAAGATAAAAATATTGCCCACGAATTTTATTGGTATCCCAATGCCAATCATGGACAAGTTCCACTAGAAGATCAAATTAATAAAACTAATTTATTTTTAAATAAATATTTAAAACAAAACTCGGTTTTAAATTATCAAATTTCTTTTACTGGGGTAAAACCCAACAATTCTCAATGTGCTGTCAATTGGCCATTACAATTTACGGTGTTGTCCAACGGTCAAAGTCAAACTTACTCCAATATTATTCCCCAAACATCAGCCATTATAAATAATCAACTAGTTTTTAGTGGCAGTTTAAATTTAATTAACTTTAATCAATCGACCAACATCACCACTTTTATCAAAGGTCCAAAACATTTACAAATTAAATATGATACAAGCCATAACCTTTTCATTCCTGGTGATATCAACGATGACAATATAATTAATGGCATCGATTTTGCCTACATCAAATCAAAATCTTTAATTCATGAAACTGTTGAAAGTGGTGGTTATTTGACAGCTGATTTAGATGGAAATTGTCAAGTAAATTCTAATGATGTCAACTTAGCCAAGTTTGCTCTACAAGATCGCCAAGATCAGTTATACTAAATATATGAACATACCTTTCATTATTCTTTGTTTCCAAACCTTAATTTTATGGATGGTCGTTGTGTTACTTCATCGTTTTAAAAATAAAATTACTCTTATTCCACTTTATTCTTTTATTGCTGTTTTAACTGTTTTAACTCACAATTTTAGTGATTTGGGTTTTTCCATTATTCTCAACCAGTGGTTCTTTTTAGTCGCCTCATTCTCTTTTTTCACCCCCTTAATGTTTGCTGTTCTGTTACTTTACCTGTTTGATGGACCAAAAGCGGCTCGCTCAGCTTTATGGGTAATCATTTTATCTTCAATTACCTATATTGTAATAGTTTTTTCAACCGGTCAAATTACCGACACATCCAAATGGGTAATTTTTAACTTTACTCGAATCACCTACTATTTTTGGTCATTATTAGCCATAATTGTAGACATTTTTTTTATGGCTATTTTTTGGGAGTTATTGTCAAAAATTAAATCGATTCCCCTGTTAATAAAAATATTTTTCATTTGTTTGGGCGTATTTTCACTTGATACTCTTATCTTTACCTCTGGTGTTTTTGCCACTTCAAATATGTATTTAACTATTCTCCAAGGCAATCTAATCACTCGTCTCGCCTTATCTTGTGTTAGTGCTATTTTTATCACCCTATCATTAAAATCTGACGGTTTTTCCGAAGAAAATCGCCAAAAACCACAAAATATTTGGGAAATATTAAACTTTCGCTCTGATCTTGAAATAAAAATCAAAACATTAGAAGAAGCCATCGCTATTCAAAAAACTCTCGAAGAAAAAATTAAAGAAAATCAAGAAACCTATGAATTAGCCATTACTGGCGCTGGTGCTGGTATTTGGGACTGGAATACGGTTACCAATCAAATTTTTTGGTCCCCTAAATTTTGTCAACTCCTTCAATATTCTCCCGATGAAATTGAAGGTAATTTGGATGCATTCAAAAAAATTATTCACCCCGACGATAATATTAAAACTTTTGCAATTGTTGATAAATGTTTTGAAACTGGAAATCCATATGAAACCGAATATCGACTTAAAACCAAATCTGGTGAATATAGATGGTTTTTAGCCAACGGCATTGTTAAATTTGATTCCAACCATAAACCTGTTCGAATGGTCGGATCAATCATTGATATTAATAATCGAAAGAAAGCAGAAATCACCTTACATGATAAAGTTGCGGAACTTACTCAACTAAATCAACTAATGGTCGACCGAGAAGTTAAAATGGTAAGCCTCAAAGAAGAACTTTCCAATCTTAAGAGAAAATAATAGTTTTCGTTCTATATATCCCGCCCATCATAAATGTAATATTTTTTTCCACATATCAAGAGTAAATTGATCAACCAACTCCAAAACATTTTTTTGAGGCTTAACAATTTGTTTCTCAGTTTGAGCCCCTAAAACCGGACTCTTCGAAAAAAAATTAAGTTGTGAAGTATCAGATGAAATCAAGTTTTTTTGCATTTCTTCTTCTGTTTTATTAATTTTTTCCGAAAGAATAAGATATGACACTGATTTAATTTCGGTTAAAATATTTGTTCCATGTCCATCATTAGCCAAAATCATTGAACTTGGTAAAAAATCAATTTTAACCAAACCCGGAGTTAAACCTTTAAAATAAACTGTTCCAAAAAACCCACGATCCGAACTGTAACCTGGATTTGGCAAACCACCTGTCAATCGTGCATAACCAATATCATTATTAATTTCTTTTTGAATAAACAAATTGGCAAAAGAATCCTTGGTTGAAATTTCAACTACAAAAACTTTATCAGGGTTAAAAGACAAATCAGTTTGAACTACATTAATTGGAGTTTTAATTCCCACAATTTCAATTTTCATCGGAAAAATCTCACCCAAGCGATATTGATTTTGACTTGGAATTACAAAAGAAGCTGTTTTAGCCGTTGGAGGAAATCCCAAATAAAACAATAATCGACTTTCACCATAAACCAACAAAACAGAAATAAACATAAACAAAAAAATTAACAACAAATTACGACCAAGCGAACAAACACACAATTCTCTCTCTGCCTCAGATTTAAAATAACAATACAAACACGGAGTCCGCTTAGTTGGGCTAAACAACCACCAAATTGGATATATTACCGCTATAAAAATTCCAAAAATAGCTATAATATGGACTGAAATCCAGGCTATAAATGGAATTAAAAACAATATTATAATATTCACATTGTGATTTTTAACACTTTATTTATCTATATAATACAACAAAACTGAAAAATCGCTAACTCCACACTTTGAATCAAGATCAATGTCGCAAGCTTTATTATTACTTTTCCAATTATCCAACCAAGTTGTTACTGCAGAAACCAATTCAACCAATCGAATCCGACCATCGTTATCAAAATCATAACTTAACAATGTCGGCAACAAAATTGAAACTTTAGTCGGGGTCAAAACCGGGATTGTTATAGTCGGAGCAACAGTTGCAACAGCAGTTGGAATAGCCGTTGGAATAACTGTTGGGGTAACTGTTGGAGCAACAGTCGGAACAGAAGTTGGAGTAGCCGTAGGAAATAAAGTCGGTGTCGGAGTTCCCAAACAATTAATTGTTTCAAAATCACAAGCCGCATCACAATTTAATTGACCACTAGTTAAGCCCAAAGACTGACATGTTTTATAATTCAAATCGGTATTATCACAATCTTCGGGAAACTCAGATACCAAATCACCACAAACATTTAACCTAATACTAGAATTAACCGAAAAAAAATCCTCGGCTTTCGCAACTTTAGTTATTACAATTACCAAAACACAAATTATCCCAAAATAAATCAATTTCGATATGATTTTCATTCATTCTGATTTTTTTTCTTGACCTCAATATTTATTTTAAAAAATCTTTTGATAAACAAAATTACTCCAAAGGTCAGTATTGTCGCCGCCAAAATATTGCTCCAGGGACTGTATTTTAACCATAACGAAATTGTTCGATAATATAAACCTTCAAAGATATTTGATGGTAGCACTGTAAAATAAAGTTTTGACGCTGCAGCAATCGATACACTCATTGATCCTGTTTCTGATTTTTTAACTGGGTGAGCTTCTACATAGGAAAAATAATTACCTGGTATAGTTTTTAACGGCAAATTAAGTGATACTGTCACAACCTGAACCGCACCAGGAGTTAAATGAAATAGTTCTGGTTTAAAAACAAACCACTCTTTGGATGGTAATAACTCAGGTTGATTTTGATGATACGCAATTTCCAATGCATAATCTGATTCTTCATCACCAGTGTTAATAACTGTAATTGCTGGCAATTGATAAATAACCCCAGACTTTAGCTTTTCATCAACCACAATTTTACCAGTACCCACACCAACCCCAATTCTTGCTTCAGATTTAATCGGAAAAATAAAAAACAACAACACTAAAAACAACGATAAAAATAAAAATAATTTTTTATTCATCTAAGAAAATTTACCACACTTTTCTTTTTATTAATAGCACTATGGTACAGCTTGAACCGTGACATTTACTGTTTGTGTATTATAATCCGTAGTTGAACTAGGTGTATAAATTTGAAGATCAAATGGAGGTGTCGAACCACCAACTGCTAAACTCGCAACTAACTCAGTATAACCAATTGATAATGGACCCCAAGTCGGAGAACTATCACAATCGGTAATACAAAATTTATGAGAATAAGTATTAGCCCCGGGAGTACTCGCCAAAGTCCAACCGATACCAGTTGAAGTCGAATTCATCCCCTTTATATTAATATTGGCAATCACATTA
>JAHFKH010000036.1:6236-7902 GCA_023245435.1 Candidatus Shapirobacteria bacterium
CCCGAATTACTTACAATTTGTGAATCATTTATATCAGACAAAGTGGTATTTTTTGTCGACCCGACACTTAAAGTTCCATAGGCCACTACCCCATCAGTCACCGATAAAGACACGTTTTGGGCCGTAACTGTGGCTGCTACCGAACCAGTTTGAGCTACAATCTTGGGTAAAAAAGTAAAACAATTCAAAAACACATACAAAAACGAAAATAAAAAGAAAGACAACATCCATAACAAGTTTGTATTTTTTGTCACAATTAAATTTGACACAATTAAATTAATTTGTCAAGTGTGACCCTAATGTTGAGTTGCTAAAATATCAATATTAATTGTTTTGATCACACCATCAGAAGAATACGTTGGTGAAATAATTCGTAAATCAAATGTTTGAGAATTACTAACTCCAACATTACTCACAAAAGGTTGATAAGTATTTGCCACAACAAATTTAGTCCAACCAACACCAGTGTTTGTTGAAAATTCGTGAACAAATTGATCTGAGCTTGATACTGCCGCCAATGTCCACCCCACACCACCAATTGCATGACTAGTTCTAATTGTAAAATCTTCAGCTACATTTCCTTCATTTCTTGCAGTTTGAGTATCAGACAAATCAATTGTTGATTTAGTCGCCCCCAGCCCCAATATTCCATAAGAAACTACTCCGTCAGAAACACTAATAGAAATTATTGCCGCAGTTGTAGTATTTTGACCTTCAGAACTTAAAGTAGTTTGGTCATTATCCTGATTTTTGGCTTTAACCTTAACTCCATAAGTTGTTCCAGGGGTTAAATTATGCAAAACCAAGGAATCTAAAACTGAATCTTCCATCCACTCTTCAGACCCAACTGGATTTCCCGACGCATTTATCCATTTATTTTGCCAAGTACTATCATTTGGGTTTGAAGTTACAATTTGAACTGCATAATAAGTAATTGGATTTGAACTTGGATTATTATTTGCGTCATTATTCAAATTTAAAGTTGTTAAGGTTGGATTACTTAAAGTTGGTGTTCCGGGAACATTTGCCGATGTATAGGTAGAATAAACACTTGAAACTGTACTTACATTAGTTGTTCCCACTGAATCGCTCGCCATAACTTTATATCCATAACATTTATTTACATCTAGGCCATTATCAGTATACGATGACCCTGTTTGCCAACTACTACTAGTTCCTCCACTCCCCGAATGACCCACACTACAATTTGTATTGTCTAAAGTAAATAAATATTTAATTGGACTAGTGTAATCAAAACCAGTCGTTGCCGTCATTCCTATTTCTGTTGCACTAATATTAAATGGATTTTGACCAAAACTCCAAGTTGTAGAATATAAAGTCAAACTGGTCGAGGGAGCCCACACATCAGTATAGGTAATAATACACCGACCATCAGCCCCCCTCCCTCCAGCCCGACCTGCAGAACTGGCTCCCTTTCCTCCGCCACCACCGCCACCACCAAAAGTGTTACCAATCGAACCGTTGACACCCGAGGCTCCTCCACTACCACCAATACCCCCATTTTGACTTCCACCGGCTCCTCCTCCACTACCAGAAGCCAAACTACCCGAAGCGGCATCACCTGCTCCTCCACCACCTCCACCCCCACCACCACCAGATAAACCAGTGGCTCCATTTCCCCCACTAAATTTTTTATCAGCATCAC
>JAHFKH010000037.1 GCA_023245435.1 Candidatus Shapirobacteria bacterium
GTTTTAAATAACGATATTGTTTTGGACAAAAATTGGTTTAAAAATATTTATCAAGCCATTACAAACAATCCAAATTATGTCTGTTATTACGGTTTAGTTTTAAATAAAGACGGTAGCAAAATTGAATCCGCTGGTCTTGAATTTTTCAAGTCCGGCAAAGCTATAAACACTACCACTATCAAAAACAATCAACCGTACGAAATTTGGGGGGCACCTGCATCTTTGGTTGTCTACCAAAAAAACATATTTCAAAAACTGGGTGGCTTTGATCCAAAATTTTTTGCCTACATTGAAGATGTTGATTTAGCCTATCGTTTAAACAAAAATAATTACAAAACTTTATTTGTCCCCACGGCCATTTCTTATCACCACGGTGGTGCCACTTCATCAAAAATGAATCATCTACGGCAATGGATGACCGTTAAAAATTGGTATATATTTATTTTTAAAAATTATTCGAAAACTGAAATTGTTAAAAATTTATTACCTATCATTATTGAACGTCTGCGCAATTTAAAATATTTGTTGGTAAAATTAGCTCATGATCATCGGTATTGACGTTTCTGCAGTTGTTTATGGAACTGGAGTAAGCAATTACACCATTAATTTAGTCCGCAATCTCATTAAAATTGATAAAAAAAATCAATATAAATTATTTTTTAGTTCACTTCGAGAGCCAGTTCCCGAAGATATTATTAGTTTGACTTCCCAATCCAACGTCAAACTTTATTGTTTTAAACTACCTCCTTTAGCCCTAGATTTTATTTGGAATCGACTTCATATTATCCCAATCGAGTTTTTTATTGGTAAATGCGATGTGTTTCACACTTCTGATTGGACTCAACCGCCAACACTAAAAGCCAAAACAGTTACCACCATTCATGATTTAGTTCCATTACTTTACCCTCAGTGGTCCCATAAGAGAATTATTGCGACTCACAAACGAAAAATGGCCCAAGCCATCAAAAATTGTCACCATTTTATATGTGTTTCCCAAACTACCAAAAATGATTTAATAAAATTGTACCCAAAGCTTGATCAGCAAAAAATATCGGTCATATATGAAGCTGCCGAAAAAAAATATTCCGATTTTTTAAAACTAGCCAAAAATGTCCAACTTGAAAAGAAAAATAAAATAAAAAATTTATATGATTTAGATAAATTTGTTTTAATTCAAGGTACACAAGAAACTCGAAAAAATTTAATAAATTTTTCTATCGCCTTTGAAAGGTTTATTGACACTTATCCAAAATCAAAAATAGTCCTGGCAATTGTCGGCAAAAGCGGTTGGGGACAAAAAATAGAATCAAAGTCACCTCACATTAAAATATTGGGGTATATTCCCGAAAAAGATATGGTGGCGTTGCACGCCTCAGCTATGATTTTGGCCACACCATCACTTTACGAAGGTTTTGGAATGCCACTGGTCAAATCATTATATGTTGGTGTCCCTGTTTTAGTTAGCAATAACACTTCTTTATCAGAAATTGCTGGTGATAGCGCTATATTAGTTGACCCAAAATCAATTCAGTCAATGTTTTTAGGACTTAAAAAAATACTTACCAATTCTCAACTTCGAGCTAGGTTGTCTGTCAAAGCCATAAAACAATCTAAACTATATTCTTGGGACATTACCGCCAAACAAACCTTAGCTATTTATAATAAATTATGAACATCGGTATAGATGGTAATGAAGCTAATACTAAAATTAAAGTTGGCTCGGGTCAATATTCATTTAACATTCTCAAGCAACTTTATTTACACAACAAAAAACATTTCTTTACTATTTTTTTAAAAAACAAACCATTGCCAGATATGCCAAAACCAAACAAATTTTGGCACTATAAAGTCATTGGTCCAAAACTGCTTTGGACAAAATTTGCCTTACCTTTAAACTTAGCCATTAGTCACAAAAATTTTGATCTTTTTTATTCTCCGACTCATTACTCTCCTACCCCTTGTCCCATTCCCACCATTCCCACCATTCATGATATTGGCTATTTAAAAACCCCTAAAGATTTTAATAAAAAAGATTTTTATCAATTAAAAAATTGGACCGCCGCGTCGATAAGCCAAGCCAAACACATTATTACTGTCTCAGAATTTACCAAATCAGAAATAATTAAAACCTACAACATTAAACCAAACAAAATTACCGTAATTCCCAACGGCATTACTAAATTTAAAAAACATACCAAAACCGAATCTCAAAAAATATTGGGTAAATTTAATATTACCAAACCCTATTTTTTATCAGTTGGCACTTTAAAACCCAACAAAAATTATTCTTTTTTAATAAAAGCTTTCTCTAAATTTCCCCAATATCAACTAGTAATTTCAGGTAAAAAAGGCTGGCTCTTTGATGAAATTTTTAAAACGGTGACCGACTTAAAACTAGAAAAATCAGTAATTTTTACCGATTATGTGTCTGACAGGGAAAGAAACATACTGTTTCAAAATGCTATTGCTACTGTTTTACCATCACTATACGAAGGTTTTGGAATACCCGCTATTGAGTCTCAATCTTTTGACACTCCAATTATTGTCAGTGATATTCCTGCCTATCGTGAAATTATGGCCGATAGTGCCACCTACATTGATCCACACAATGAAAGGGATTTAATCAAGGCCATGCAAAATATAAAAAACAATCATAGCCACAATTATCAACGTTATTTATGGAGTAAAAGTGCCAAAAAATTAATTCATCTTTTTGACACCTTGTCTAATGTATAATTCATTTATGAATGAATACGTTGGACAAAAAATTTCAATTACGAACATTATTCCCAAAGCCGTAAATCGAGTTAAAACCATTTTTTTAGAATTTTTGTTGCTTTTATTAAAATATGTTGGCTTTATCCCTATCCATACCTTTCGAAAAATAATCTATATCTTGGCTGGTATAAAAATACCCCTAGATTCAAATATTTATATGGGCGCCAATTTTTTCAACCCATCAGGAATTACTATCGGGCATGACTCACTAATTGGTAATGGTTGTTTTCTTGATGGTCGTGCCCCACTAACAATTGGTAATCATTCGAGCCTTGCTTCAGAAGTTATGATTTACAATGATGAACATAATATTCATTCTCCAGGTTATGAAAATTCATTTGGTCAAGTCACCATCGGCGATTATGTATTTATCGGACCGCGGGCAATTATTTTACCTAACATTACGATTGGTAATGGTGCAGTTATTGCCGCCGGAGCTGTTGTAACCAAAGATATCCCCGAATTTGAAGTCTGGGGAGGAGTTCCTGCCAAAAAAATATCTGACAGAAAATTAAAAAATCCTAATTACAAACTCGGTCGAGCTATGTGGTTTCAATGATAACTAAAATATTTGCCACTATTGTCATAATTTTTAATATAATTTTTGTAATCTATCTAATTTCGCCAACCCCAACATTAAAACCACTACCCCATAGTGTTTTATCAACTCTACCCGGTGATACCACCCAACTTAAAAATGTGACCGGCTACTACACCAATCTTTCTCGAAGTGAAGTTATGAATTTCTATCAATCACTTTATTCATTTCCATTGTTAATCAGAATAAATCATCCTCCTGAAAAAGCCAAAGAGATTTTTCGCGACACCATGCAAAGCTATTATATTGAAGAATTTATTATCCCCTTCAAACAATCACTTTTTGTTAATGGATACGAATGGGAAAAGGATGTTTTTACCAAACCGGAAAAAAGAATTCAGTTTAAATTAATTTACAACAATATTACTTATCAAAGCAAAATTAATACCAAGGTTTACGATACATCTATTTATATCCGATTAATTGTGTTGTTTGCCTCAGAAATTGGCATTTATTTAATTTTTTGGTGTTATTCTCGTTTTTTCAAAAAAAATGGTCAATAAACCATTACTTTCAATTATCATTCCCAATTACAATACCGCCAAAATGACGGTAAATTGCATAAAATCTATATATCAAGATAAAGGTTTAAAAGAAATCCCTTTTGAAATAATTGTCATCGACAATGCCTCTACCGACGATAGTGTCAAAAAAATAAGTAAATTTTCTGTAGTTTTAATAAATAACAAAGTTAATCAAGGTTATGGCATAGCCAATAATCAAGCCTTAAAAATAAGTCAGGGTCAATATATATTATTGTTAAATTCTGACACCATTATTTTACATTCCGCTATTTCTCAATCACTAAATTGGCTTTCATCTCACCCCGAAGCTCATTGTTGTACTGCCCAGTTGTTAAATCAAGACAAATCAATTCAAATATCGGGCGGTTATTTTCCCAATTTATTAAACATGTTTACTTGGTGTACCAATTTAGATGATCTACCTTTTATTAATTCAATCATTAAACCTTTTCATCCCCACACTCCTGATTTTTACACCAAAGATAAATTTTATTTAAATGATCACGCCCAAGACTGGGTCACTGGAGCCTTTATGCTTTTTCGTAAATCAATTTACAATAAAATAGGTGGTTTTGACGAAAGTTATTTTATGTATGGCGAAGAATACGAATATCAATATCGTATACACATAGCCTTTCCCAAATCCAAAGTTTACTATTTAGTTGGGCCACAAATTATTCACCTAGGTGGTGCATCCTCTATTAAAAAAACAGACCCAATTATTCGTGAATACGAAGGCATCATTGCTTTTTTTACAAAACATAAACCAAAATATCAACTACCAATTATAAAAATTTTACTAAAGCTAAATCGCTTTTTACGCAGTATTATTAATCCAATTTATGAACATCTTTAGAATTATATTAGCCACCCTGATTTTATTTATCCCTTTATATCCCAAATTTCCTTTGGCAAACTTTACTGGCATTTATGTTGCCCTTCGACTAGATGATATCGTCATTGCCACGGTTATATTTATTTGGTTAATTTGGCAAATAAAAAATCATTTTCCTGTTGTTAAACAAAAAATTACTTTTTTATTTTTGGCTTATCTTATTGCTATTACCATTTCAACCATTATTGCTATTTTTATTTATCAAACCACACCCATCAATATTCTTTTGTTACATTTCTTCCGTCGTTTAGAATATATATCTCTATTTTTTATAACTCTAAATTCAATCCAATCCAAAAAAGATTTTAAATATATTTATATATTTTTACTAATTAGTTTGGTTGGAGTTGCCATATACGGTTACGGTCAACAATATTTTCATTTTCCCATTGTGTCGACCATGAATGAAGAGTTTTCCCGCGGTCAACTACTTCAAATGGATGTGTGGACAAGAATCAGCTCGACCTTTGCTGGTCATTATGATTTGGCTGCATTTCTTAGTTTAATTCTTATTGTCATTATGGGAGTTATCCCCATAATCAAAAACAAAATCTACAAATTAATATCATTGATTATGTTTTTAGTCGGTTTTAATTTACTAACTCAAACCGCTTCTCGGGTATCTATTTTTGCATTTTGGGGAGGGGTAGTTTTATCGCTTTTCTTAATTAAAAAATATTTTTGGATTATTCCTGTAACAATATTGGTTGTCACCAGCATGTTTACCTCTACTGATTTAAATCAAAGACTAATCGCCACCTTGTCAATTATTAAACCAAAAACTCCCACTGCCGCCCCAATTCCTACAATTATTCCAGTTCCAACAATAAAAGTTGTTACTGCGGCTAAAATATCGCCTATTCCAACCATAAAATATGTTAAACCAACCCCCACCATTGTTCGCCACGGACCAATTGAAGAATTTCAGCCAATTGATAGTGATGTTGGTGTCGCTCGCTCCGGAGAAATACGCTTTAATGTCGAATGGCCTCGAGCTATTAACGCCTTTAGGAAAAATATGTATTTCGGGACTGGTTTAGGCTCAATTTCCTTGGCCACCGACAACGATTATCTTCGACTACTCGGTGAAAGCGGATTATTGGGTTTACTTACTTTTATGTTCATTCCTTTTTATTTTATTTATAAAACGATTAGACTTTTCTTTAAAAAAGATTCTGATTTTTTTGTCAAACTTCAATTAATATTTATTGGAGTTATGCTTTCAGCACTAGCCAACGCGATTTTTATTGATATTTTTGAAGCTTCAAAAGTTGCTTATACCTTCTGGATATTAATGGCCGTCTTTTATCGTCTCATTGAATTAAATTCATCAAAAAAATGACCAAATTAAAAATTTTATTAGTCATATTTACCCTGACTATAGGGTTACTGTTAAGACTTTATAAAATTAATTCTCCAGTTGCCGATTGGCATTCATTCCGTCAAGCTGACACCGCTTCGGTTACCAAAATTTTTAGTCAGCAGGGGATTGATTTACTTCATCCTAAATATCACGACCTATCTAACACCCAATCTGGCCTAAACAATCCCAATGGTTATCGCATGGTTGAACTACCCATTTATAACGCCATTTCTGTATATTTTCACAATATTTTTAATACCAATATCGACATTTCTTCACGTTTAGTTTCAATAATTTTTTCCTTGGGTAGCGCTCTTTTAATTTTTATGATTTGCTATCAACAAACAAAACTTTTTCTTCCCTCATTTTTTGGTTTAGTTATATTTTTATTTTTACCTTTTAACATTTACTATTCTCGCACTATTCTTCCCGAACCAACCACTGTTTTTTTTATGCTTTTGTCTCTCTATTTTTTGTCCAAAAATATTTTTATTTCTGCCCTAACTTTGGCTATTGCCGTTCTTTTAAAACCATATACTGCCATTATTTTATTCCCAGTTATTGCCACTTATTTAATTATTCACCGTTCAAAATATTTAAATTTTAAATCGATTATTAAATTGGTTTTATTTTGTCTGATTAGTTTTATTCCATTTATTTTATGGCGAATATGGATAGGTAAGTACCCTGAAGGTATACCTAAAAGCGACTGGTTGCTCAATGATGGTGTTACTAATACTTTTCCTGCTTGGTTTCATGGTTATAGTCTTAGTTTTTTAAACAAATTAGTCGCCTTTCGCCCTCATTGGTGGCAATGGTTATTTGCCGAAAGAATTGCTAATTTAATTCTTGGCACATTTGGAATTATTCCGTTATTTTTAGGACTGGCATTCAAAAAAAATCGGACCCAAACATTTTCGGTTAGCCTAGTGTTGGGAATACTTTTATATTTTATAGTTGTCGCCCAAGGTAATATTCAGCATGATTATTATCAAGTCCTAATAATTCCCTTTATTTCAATTTTATTAGGTTTTGGTTATTACTATATAACCAAATTTTTGTTTGGTAATACTATCGCCGGTATTACTTCTTTAATAATTATCTTTTGCTTTTCCACCTATTTTTCATTCATAAAAATTAACGAATACTATAAAATTAACAATCAAAGTATAATCACCGCTGGTCAAAAGGTCGATGAAATAACCCCAAAAAATTCTATTATCATTGCGCCATATAACGGCGACACCGCTTTTCTTTACCAAACCAACCGAACTGGTTTTCCCATTGAAATTTATGATTTTAATACCCTTAAAAGTGAATTTGCCAATCGCCCAATATATTTTGTTTCGGTAAATTTTGATGACTATACCAACAAAGTTATCAAACAATTTCCTACGGTTTATCGCGATTCTCAGTTTATAATATTAAACATAAACAAATGACCAAAAGAAATATTTTAATGATCACCCCATATATTCCCCGACTTCATCAATCGGGAGGACAAAGACATTCTTTTTTTACTTTAAAATATTTATCT
>JAHFKH010000038.1 GCA_023245435.1 Candidatus Shapirobacteria bacterium
AAAGTTGGAAAAACATAATCAAGAATTGGAAAAAATGAATAGATTGATGGTTGATCGTGAGTTGGTTATGATGGAACTTAAAAAAAAGTTAAAGTCATATGAAATTAACCATAAATAGTATAAGTTTGAAAATTAGTTTGACAGTCGCCTTGGTAATATTGATTTTTGGTTGTTTAACATTGTGGGCAACATATAATTTTTCGGTTTCTCAGTATTCGCAAGAAAAAAAGTCTGAAGCGGTAATGATGGTAAATCATGGAGCAAAATTTTTGAAAGAAATATTTGGCCAATCACAAAGAACAGTTTTGAGTATTTCCAAAGATAGTTTGGTGGTTGATTTGATTAAAAACAAAAAAAATGTAGATGAGGCAATTGTTCAATTGAACAATTACAATTCGGATAATATTTATTCGGCAATTTATGTGATGGGAAATGATGGAATTGTGTTGGCTTCGACTGACTCGATGTTTATGAAACAAGATTATTCATTTAGAGAATATTTTATTCGGGCCAAAGAAGGAGAATTATTTACTGATGTAAATTTGGGAGTAACTAGTAAAAAATTGGGTTACTATTTTTCGGCACCAATAGAAAATGAAAAACAAGAAATTGTAGGTGTGGCAGTGTTAAAAATGAATCCTCAAATAATTGAGGATTCTTTGAAAGATATTTTGGATAAACCAATGACCGATTTGATGGTGACTGATAAATATGGGGTGGTAATAACCAGTGATAAAAGCGAAAGGATATATCAAAGCCTGGGCAATTTGTCCCCAAACGAATTAAATCAAATTGTTTTGGAAAAAAAATACGAAGGGGTTGATATTAAAGGATTGCAATATGAGTCGGTGATGAATTTTGTTCGAAATAAGTCGGTGGGAATTAAAACTATTGATGAATATGACAAAGAGGATAAAGATTTAGAAACTTTGGTAATATCGCCAATATTGAATACTAATTTTTATTTGATAGGAGAAATATCAATGAGTGACGTGATAACTCAATCGGCCAATTTGGCAAAAATGATTGCTTTGATGATAGGGTTAGCAGTATTGGCCTCAATCGCCTTTGTGGTGTTATTGTCAGCACGAATGTTAAAGCCAGTGGGTTTATTAACAAAAATGGCGCGAGAAATATCAAATGGTAAATTTAATCAAGTTAATCCAATAAAAGGTAGAGATGAGTTGGCAGTTTTAAGTACATCAATGATTAGAATGGCATATGAATTGGGGGAAAAGTATAATGATTTGGAAAAATTGGTAGATGAAAGAACTGCAAAAATGGAAAGCCAAAATGAGACATTGGAAAAGAGTAAGGTGGCAATTTTAAATATTTTAGATGATATAAATCAAGCTAAGACGGAATTGGAAAAATTTAAATTAGCGGTGTCTGAGGCTTCAGATCATGTGGTAATTACAGATGAAGAAGGAATAATATTATATGCCAATAAGGCATTGGAAAAAATTACCGGGTTTACTAGTGAAGAGGTAATAGGTAAAAAAGCAGGAAGTAAGGAGTTGTGGGGAGGGCAAATGAATGATGATTTTTATAAACAATTATGGAAAACAATAAAAATTGATAAAAAAGTATTTTCGGGAGAAGTTAATAATAAACGCAAAAACGGAGAAAAATATATAGCATTAGCTTCTATTTCACCAATTTTGGGACAAGATAATGAAGTTTTATTTTTTGTGGCAATCGAGCGAGATATAACTCATGAGAAAGAAGTAGATAGAATGAAGACTGACTTTATATCATTGGCCTCACATCAACTTAGAACACCTTTGGCGGCCATGAAATGGTTTGCCGAGATGTTGTTGGCGGGTGATGCAGGAAAACTATCTGACGAGCAAAAAGAGTTTGTGAATAGTATTAATGAATCGAATAATCGAATGATTGTGTTGGTAAATTCATTATTAAATATTTCTCGAATAGAATCGGGAAGAATTGTGGTTGATCCTAAATCAACTGATTTAAGAGAGTTGGTAGAAATGGAATTAAAAGAAATTGATAAACAAATAAAAGACAAAAAACAGGAGGTTGTATTGTCGGTTGACAAAAATTTACCAAAAATAAATATTGATCCAAAATTAATAACAGAAGTTTATAAAAATCTATTAACAAACGCTAATAAATATACTCAAAATGGAGGTCAAATAAAAATAGATATTTCATTGAATGGTGGTGAAATTATTTCAAAAATTAGTGATAATGGATTGGGAATACCAAAAGAGGCAATTGATAAAGTTTTTGGTCGATTTTATCGAGCGCCAAACGTGATTAAACTGGAAACTGAAGGAACTGGTTTGGGATTATACTTGGCCAAAGCCATTGTTGAATCGTCTGGAGGTAAAATTTGGCTGGAAAGTATTGAGGGTAAAGGGAGTACTTTTTGGTTTTCTTTACCATTAAGTGGGATTAAAAAGAAAATCGGAGAGGTAACAATTAATAGTTAATTAGATGATATTATTAGTAATAATATGAAGAAAATATTAATTGGGGAAGATGATAAATTTTTAGCATCGGCTTATCGTTTAAAATTAACTAAAGCTGGGTTTGAAATACAAATTGCTCATGATGGTGAGGAAATAGTTAAAGCTTTAGCAACTTTTTTACCTGATTTAATTTTATTGGATTTAGTTATGCCAATTAAGGACGGTTTTACGGCCTTGGAAGAGATTCGATCACAGGAAAAGTTTAAGTTGATTCCAATTTTGGTGGCCTCGAATTTAGGTCAGAAGGAAGATATTGATCGAGCAAAGAGTTTGGGAGCTAATGATTTTGTGATTAAGAGTGATATGTCGCTTGATGACTTAATAAAAAAAATAAGTTCAATGATATGACAACGGTAAATAATCAAATATTTTATGATCGATTAAAAGAATTGGGAGTGATAGATTTGGCAAAACTAGATTTGGCAATGGCAGAAGCTTTAAAAAATAACAAAAAACTTTTTGATGTTTTGTTTGATCGAGATTTGGCAACCGATGAACAACTAGGTGGAGTATTAGCAGATTTATATCAAATACCTTTTGTATTTTTGGGAAAGCGGGAAATAAAAGATGAAATATTGTCAACAATTTCTAGTATTTTTGCCAAAGAACAGGAGATTGTTGTTTTTGATAAAAATAAGGAAGGATTGCATGTGGCGGTGGCAAATCCGGAAAATAGCCAATCAATTGACTTTATTGCCAAAAAAACTGGTTTACCTTTAAAAATATATTTGGCAACATCAAGAGATATAAAGACGGTATTAGACAATTTAGGGTCGGGGTTAGGTGATTCATTTGAAGAACAAGTAAAAAAATTTGTCACAATGGCTACTGCGGGTAAGGAAAATGAGACACCAATAATTTCTTTGTTGACTTTAATAATGGAGTATTCTTCAAAAAATCGGGCTTCTGATGTACATATTGAAGCTTTGGAAAAAGAATGTGTGGTTCGTTTTCGCATTGATAGTGTTTTGCATGATGTGTTGCGGATGCCAATGGAAATTCATAATCAATTATTAACTAGAATTAAAGTTGTGGCAAAATTGCGAACAGACGAACATTTGTCGGCTCAGGATGGAAAATTTCAGTTTGAGGTTGATGGGGATAAAGTTGATGTCCGGGTATCAATTACGCCAACTGTAAATGGTGAGAAGGTGGTGATGCGCTTATTATCGTCATCAAACAGGCAATTTTCTTTGATAAATTTGGGGTTAGGAGAGGATGATTTAAAAAAAGTCGAAAAAGCTTATAAAAAACCATTTGGAATGATTTTGGCGACTGGGCCAACAGGATCGGGAAAAACAACAACATTGTATTCGATATTAAAATTATTAAATAACCGGGAAGTAAATATTATGACAATTGAGGACCCGGTAGAATATGAAGTTGAAGGGGTAAATCAAATTCAAGTAAATTTGCAAACAAATTTGACTTTTGCTGATGGATTGCGATCAATTGTTCGTCAAGATCCAAATATTATTTTGGTAGGAGAAATTAGAGACCAAGAAACGGCTCAAATTGCGACTCAAGCAGCTATGACGGGACACTTGGTGTTATCAACCCTTCATACTAATGACGCAGCAACAACAATTCCTCGTTTATTGGAAATGAATATTGAACCATTTATTATTGCGTCAGGAGTAAATTGTGTTTTGGCCCAAAGACTGGTACGGCAAATTTGTACCAAATGTCGAACTTCGAAAGAATATAGTAGTGGAGATTTGGAAAATTTGGGAGTCGAAAAACAGATGCAAAAGTTGTTGTTAGGTGATAAAAAAAGTTTTAGAGCCTATTTTGGTAAGGGTTGCCCGGTATGTCATGATACTGGTTTTGTTGGAAGAATGGGTATTTTTGAGGTGATGTTGATCGAGGGTGAAGTTAGAGAGGCGGTGGTATCAAAAAAGGATGCACAAGAAATTTTTGATTTGGCAGTAAAAGCGGGAATGAAACCAATGATGCAAGACGGGGTAGAAAAAGTATTGTCGGGAATTACCACACTTGAGGAAGTGTTAAGAGTTATAAAAATATAATGAATATAGGAAAGCTAGAACGAATTACCCTAACTAAACATTTGGCGGTTATGATTAAGGCGGGAATTGGATTGTCACAGGCCTTGGAAAATTTGTCAGAGCAATCAAAAGGAGATACTCAAAAAATATTAAAACAAATTAAAATAAAATTGGATAATGGTTCAAATTTGGCCACAGCGATGAGCAAATTTTCTAATGTGTTTGATGAATTTTATTTGGGAATTATTAAAGTCGGGGAACAAACAGGAAAATTGGACAGTAGTTTAGAATATTTGGCAGTACAGCAAGGTAAAGAATATGCGCTGGAGAAAAAGGTGTCAGGAGCCTTGATGTATCCGGGAATAATTTTAACGGCGACA
Source organism: Candidatus Shapirobacteria bacterium (assembly GCA_023245435.1). GTDB lineage: Bacteria > Patescibacteriota > Microgenomatia > UBA12405 > UBA12405 > UBA12158. The sequence continues at coordinate 4,882 of JAHFKH010000038.1, forward strand.
ATTGGATTAGCGGCGTTTATATCACTGTTTATTTTGCCAAAATTAACGACTTTTTTTGAGGCTTTTTCAACTGATTTACCGGCGACTACGAAGTTGCTTTTGGCAATGTCAAATTTTATGAAAAATTATGGAGTTGTATTTTTTGCCTGTATTGGTGGACTACTTTTTGGATTTTTGATGTTGCTTAAAATTGCAAAAATAAAACTATGGTGGGATAAATTTATTTTAAAAATACCATTGATTGGACGTTTAATAGTAGAAAGAGAAGTGTCGCGTTTTGCGCGAAATTTGGCGACAATGATAAAGTCTGGGTTACCTTTATTTGAGGCATTAAAAATTGCAATTAATTCTCAAAGTAATTTGGCCTATAAAAAGGCTATTTTAGAATTATCGACTAACTTAGAAAAGGGAAAAAAGATGACGGAAATTTTGAAATTGCCAAACTATAAATTATTGTTTCCCCGATTAGTGTCGGATATGATTGCGGTGGGAGAAGAAACGGGAAGTATCGACGAATCGTTGTTTTATGTTAGCCAGTTTTATGAAGAAGATATTGAAGAAACAGCCAAAAATATGACGACAATTTTGGAACCAGCTATTTTGTTGATAATTGGCCTAATGGTGGCTTTTGTGGCCTTGGCCATTATTAGTCCGATTTATCAATTGACTGGAGCTTTGGGATAAATGCGTGCATTTAGTTTGATTGAATTAATTATTGTAGTGGCATTGATTATGATAATTGGAGTGGCGGCGACAACTTTTGGATCGGGTACTTTATTACAAAATAATTTGGAAACTGACAAGTCGATGTTGGTGTCAAGCTTACGTAAGGCACAAGGTTATGCGATGGTCAAAAAAAATGGTTTGACTTGGGGGGTGTGTTTGACGGGAAAAATAATTCGAGTATTTGGCGGATCGTGTGCTAGTCCGACAATTAAAGATGATTATACGTTGTCAAATAGCACTGTAATTTCGGGTTTATCGACCGTAACTTTTTCAAATTTGCGTGGTGAACCAAATTTGGCTCAATCAATTGCATTAACCGGAAATAATAAAACATTTACAGTAGGGGTTAATTTATTAGGAGGAATGCAAATTAATTAACAATTAAAAATTACGAATTACGAATTATAAAAATTAAAAAAAATTGATTAAAAAATTTATAATATTAAAGAATCGATCGATTGCCCCGCTGTCGCGGGGCGTGGGTGGTGGTTTTTCATTAATAGAAGTTGTAATCGCTGTGGCATTGTTTGCCATAATTGCTGGTGGAGGAATATCGGGAATGATTACTCCATTGTCATCGGGCCGAAGTTCGGGTGAAATGACGAGGGCGACACAATTAGCTTCTGAAGGTTTGGAAGCGGTTCGATCGATACGCGACAGGAATTTTGCTAATATTACTTCGGGAACTAAGGGAATTGGAATATCGTCATCATTGTGGAGTTTTTCTGGAACATCCGATGTTACGGATAAATTTACACGTATAATTAATATTAAAAATGCCTCGCGTGATGCAGGAGGAACTTTGGTGGCATCAGGAGGAACGACAGACCCCGATACTTTTTTGGTGGAAACTGATGTAAATTGGAATTATTTGAATGGTGATAGTCGTAATGTATCGATGTCAACATTATTAACTAATTGGCGCAAGGCGATTACAGTATCATCATTTGATGGTTTGATAGTTTATGGTGATGGAACAACTTTACCGTTATGGCGAACATATGGCACTGCGAGCAATATTTTTGGAACGGAATCAACTATGCCGGCAGTAGTAGGAAGCCCAAGAAATTTTGTGATTCGAACTTCACCAATTAAAAATGAAGCTGTTTCTGGGATGTTGTCAACTGATGGAAAATTGTATGTGTCTTGTTTTAATGGAACTAATTGGACTCAAGATTGGTCGGTAACAATTGGAGTGGGAACAACTAGAACTCGACCTTTTGATGTCGCTTATGAAAATACAACAGGTAATGTGGTGGTTTTATATTCGACAAATGTGGCCACAACTAATGAATTAAATTTTAAAACTAAAGCAGGTACAAGTGGTTGTGGAAGTGGTAGTTGGAGTGGGGCAACCGCATTTGACCCGGTCCGCACCGCAGCGGCGGTGTCATGGGTAAAAATGACAAGTAATCCAATTGCGGGAAGTAATTTAATTGCCGCAATTTGGGTTGATTATCAAAAAGATTTGTCAAGTGGAATTTGGAATGGAATGACTTTTCAAAATGAACCGGCAGCAGTGGGGGATACAAAAGTAGAGGCGATTAATACTGGCAATTCTTTTCCCGATGTTGAGGCCTGGGATTTGGCTTATGAATCGGTGACAGGTGATTTGATGACAGTGTGGGGAACAAGTACTGGAACAAATGGAACAAATGGTGTTAAATATCGCCTATGTACAGGCAATAGTGCAAGCTGTACTTGGGGAGTGGGGGCATCACCTCCGACTTTTGCAGATGATGCCACCAATTTGGATTTGGCAGCAAATCCAAATACAGATGAAATGGTGTTTTCTTCGATTGGTAATGCCGGGTCTGATTTACAAATTGGATATTGGAATGG
>JAHFKH010000039.1 GCA_023245435.1 Candidatus Shapirobacteria bacterium
TTAATGGATTTAGATTCCAAAATTCATATTTTAGCCAAAAACCCCGACGGCAGTTGTATTTATTTAAAAAATAAATTATGTAGTATTCACACCTCTCGCCCCCAGGTCTGCCGCCACTTTTTCTGTTCCACCAAAGCCAAAAAATTTCAGAAGATGGTAGAAATGATCAAAATATCTAAATTGTGGTAATATACCTAAAATATGGTAAATTCTGAATTATTTAATCATTTTAATCAATGTGGCTGTAGTGTTTCGGCAGAAGAGTTGTTTTGTGGTCAGTTGGACAATTTAATTTTAAGGGGACTTCGTGTTCTAACTTTGTGCAATGATGGTTCAGGAAGGAGTGTAAATGTTGCTAATGACTTAACTTACAAGTATGGGATACCATCAGTTAGATTAAGTGGCGGTATCAAACAATTTTTTGAAAACGGTAATTTGAGTTCATGTAAATCCGGTGCATCATTTGTAATTAATAAAACCCCAAATATAGCTGTTATTTTAACCCCAGAAGAAATTAAAATATATTATAATTTTATATCAAATTTACGTTGTTCCAAATATCCAAATTCAAACGCAGCAATTGAATCTATTAGAAAAATGGAGTCATAATTTTATCCTTCAATCAAAGTCCCAAAAGAATAGTCACCCTCAATAATTTCTGACAATCGATGCAAATCTTTTATATCAAAAACAAAAATAGGAATATTTGATCTTTCACACATCGTAAATGCCGTCGAATCCATCACTTTTAATCTTTCATCTACCGCCTGTTTATGGGTAATTCTTGTATATTTATTAGCATTTTTATTAATCCGTGGGTCACTATCATAAACTCCATCCACTGTACTCGCCTTAAAAATTATTTCACATTGCAATTCACTGGCATATTGGGCCACGGCCGAATCAGTCGAAAACCCTGGCATCCCCAACCCTCCCGCAATTATAACCAATCTATTATTATCCAAATGATGTCTACCTTTATTGCGAATATAAGGTTCCGCTAGTCCTGGTATCGCTACAGCTGTCATCAATCTGGTGTCTGGTGCTCCATTTCGTACTAGTGCTTCACGTAGCCCAATTCCATTCATTATAGTTGCCAACATTCCCATCGAATCAGCTTCGTTACTATCAACCTGACTTTGCGCCTCTCGCCCCCTAAAAATATTTCCTCCTCCCACTACCATCGCCAATTGTATCTTCGTTTTATTTTGAATTTCCAGCAACTGTTTGGCTACATCATCATATTTATTAAAGTTTATATGATTTTCTTCATCTCCAAATATCTCACCACTTATTTTCAAAATTGCTCTTTTGACCATTACCATTATTGGAGTGATTGTAAACTCTTTCCCCATTATAATCAATCATGTCCACAACTACCTTTACTCAAAAAGTTTTTGAAGTTGTCAAAAATATCCCCAAAGGTAAAACTTTAAGTTACAAAGAAGTTGCTATTTTGGCAGGTAGCCCCAAAGCCTATCGTGCCGTCGGCAATATTTTAAATAAAAATTACAATCCGCACATTCCCTGCCACCGCGTCATCCGTAGTAATGGCACCCCTGGCGGCTACAACCGCGGAGAAGATATAAAAGTGGAGATTTTAAAAAGAGAAAAATTAAAATTAAAATAATCCGTCATTGCAATACGTCAACTGACGGAGAAGCAATCTCATTTAGATAAGATTAAAAGGGTATACTTAAACTTAATTATATCCAAAACAATATGCCAACTTTTAACGACATAAACATAAAAAATTGGAAAGAGTCCGAGATATGGACTGACAGTCTTTGGATAATACACGAACGAGATAAAACCGGAAAACACGATGGATTTTATCACGGTAATTTTGTTCCACAAATTCCGCACCAATTTATATTAAGATATACAAAAAAAGATGAAACAGTTCTTGATCCTTTTATGGGTGGTGGAACAACAGCTTATGAAGCCGAAAGTTTAGGTAGAAACTTTATAGGTATAGATATTCAAAAAGAATTGATTGATATAGTGGATAAAAAAATTGAACCAAAAACAAATTTTTCAAAATTAATTGCTGGTGATAGTACCAAAACCAAGACTTTTGAAAAAGTAAACGAAATTTTAAACAGTCATAAAAAAAAGAAAGTGCAATTGGCGATTTTACATCCACCATACGCCGACATTATCAAATTTAGTGACTTGAGTGGAGACCTATCAAATACCAAATCATTGAAAGAATTTCTGGCCGGATTTTCGGCAGTTTTAAAGAATACGATTGAAGTTTTAGAAAACGACAGGTATCTAGTAATTGTCATTGGTGACAAATATTCAGCGGGAAGATGGATACCATTAGGATTTTATTGTTTAAATGAAGCACAAAAGCTAGGATTAACTTTAAAAAGCATTATAATAAAGAATATGGCTGGTAATCGTGCCAAACAAAACAAAGAATCAATTTGGCGATATCGCGCACTTACCAGCGATTATTATATATTTAAGCATGAATATATATTACTTTTTAAAAAATTTTAATATGACAAAAAAAGAATTATTTATAAAACTTGCAAAGCCCGATAAACAAGGTGTGAGCCGTTGGATTTCAGTATCCGAATTTATTAATGAATATAAAGAACTTCAACTTGGAAATGGTGGAAGTTGGTGTCGTGGGAATTCCAGCCTGGCAAAAGAATATGTCATTGAATTAAATAAAGCAGAAACAAGAGGAAATTCTATTGATAAAATACGATTAATTGGATTTAACAATGAGAAAAATTTTAATCAAAATATAAGAAAAGATATTAGAGACTACTATAAGACACAAAATTGTGTAATGCTTGGAATTAATGGTTATTCTGAAAATACAAAAATTGAAATTGATCACAAAAACGGTAGAAAAGATGAGAGTAGACTTTCAGATTTGTCAAGTCAAAATCTTACTGATTTCCAACCTCTTTCAAAGGCCGCAAATGATGTAAAAAGACAAATTTGTAAACAGTGTAAGCAAACAAACAAGCGTTGGAGTGCAAAAAATATCAAAGGGAATCCTTACGACTTTTATGATGGTAATGAAAATTATTCATCTACATTAGGTTGCAAAGGATGTTATCAATATGATCCGGTAGAATATCGTAAGAATAGCGTAAAGAAAGTAAGTAAATTAGCAGCAAGTGAAGCTGTGGATCAGGTTTTCAGAATATTATATCCTGAAGATGAAAGTAAAAAAACATGAATTATATTGGTAGTAAATTATCGTTATTAGATTTTTTAGAAGAATCTATTAATAAAGTTGTAGATAAAAATTGTCATACATTCTGTGATTTATTCGCCGGTACGGGTGCTGTTGGAGTTCATTTTAAGAAGAAAGGATATAAAATTATTGCCAATGATATCCAGTACTATAGTTATGTCTTAAATCGCCATTATGTTGGTAATCACAAAGAATTATCTTTTCTAAAATTATCAGACGAAATTTATAATTTAGATAAATTAAAAATTGAAGACAGAAGTCAATCAGTTTGCGACTATTTGTCCTCATTGGTTGGTAAAAAAGGTTTTATATATAAAAATTACTGTTTAGGTGGAAGCATAAATGAGGGAGAGCCACGACAATATTTTTCTGATTCAAATGGTATGCGATGTGATGCTATCCGTCAAAAAATCGAGAATTGGAAAGACAGTGATTTGATAAATGATGATGAGTATTATTTTTTGATAACTAGTTTGATCGAATCAATTGATAAACAAGCTAATACCGCCTCAGTGTATGGTGCCTTTTTGAAAAATTTAAAAAAATCAGCTCAAAATGATATGGTATTGAAACCCGCAAAATTATTTCTAAATGACCAAGAACACGAAGTTTTTAATGAAGATATTAATGAAGTTTTAAAAAAAATTTCAGGTGACATTTTATACTTAGATCCACCATACAATCAACGACAATATGCTACAAACTATCATATGCTCGAAACTATCGCAAAATATGATAATCCAACAATTCACGGTAAAACAGGTTTAAGGGAATATCAAGACAAAAAATCACGTTATTGTTCAAGTTCTCAAGTGAAATCTGCATTCAAAGATTTAATTTTAAAAGCAAAAGTGAAATATATATTTTTGAGTTACAACAACGAAGGGCTAATGAGTTTGGACGATATCAAAGAAATAATGGGATTACGTGGGAAATATGGTTTTTTTACAAAAGAATATAACCGATTTAAAGCTGATAAATCGGAGAACAGAAATTATGTTGCTAGTAAAACACTCGAATATCTACATTATGTAATTTGTGACTGAGTAATAATTTGATACAAATTGATGTTAAAATAGTAATATGCCAATTTCAAGATCAGCTAAAAAATCACTGCGCAAATCAGTAAAAAACAAGAAAGTTAACGTAACTTTTAAAGATAAGCTTAAAAAGCTCGTCAAATCTTATTTGGTCTCGCCTACCGCGGAAAGCTATAAAGAGGTTCAGTCAATGCTTGATCAAGCTAAACAAAAGAACATTTTTCATATAAATAAGGTATCCCGATTAAAATCGAGACTAAATAAAAAATTTGGAGAAGGGAAAACTGGGGTAACCACTATAGCCAAACAAACTGCTAAAAAGAAAACAACCAAAAAAGTGTCAAAGAAAACAGTAAAAAAATGAACAGGAAAAATCATAAATAAGTAATTTACATTCTATTTATCCTTCTTTCTACTTTTTAAAATAAATCACCACCCTCCACCCCCAAAAACTTTTCCAGCAATAAATTAAAAATTGAATAATTTTTATTATTACTATCACTCCCAATATCAGCGCAAACCATATATTTAAATCAATCGATATTTGATTTATTGCAAAATATATAACAAACAATATCCCAATTATTTTCAACCACTTTTTAAACCACGGACTCATAATTATATTTTACGCTCAAATGATACTATAGTCTGATGACTAAAAAATATTGTTTCCATACTCCAAACTTTCCTCAAACGGGCTATATTGCCGTCACCTTTGTCAAAACTCCCGAAGATAATCATTTTCTTTTCCCCATGACCAAAGTTTTTTCCGATAATAAAACTTTGTATCACGAAGCAATAAAATTAAAAAAAGAATTGCAAGCAAAGAAAAAAGCTGAAATATACACTATATTATCCATCAAAATTAAATTTCACAAAACGTATCCCTTACGAAAAGAACATTGGACGTATGTATCCGACGATGATCGTTATAATTCCTATACCCGAGGAAAAACTTATTTAAAAATGCTTAACGATGTTCATCAGTTTTATCAAATCGTTGTTTTACCATACAATTATAATGTTAAAAAGAAAAAATGGGATTTTACAAACTGGATACCAATTTTAATTACGGCCAACAACGACTATATTGATGGGCTGATGATGGATTCCGATCAATCTGTCGACGAATCGGCCGATAGTATGGGTATGTATACTATTGATTCTGTTCGTGGCTTAGATATTAACTCTGGTAAAATTGTTACCCCACAAAAAAGCGCCACCCAAACCGAATCCAATTGCTAGTGTTAAACTAATTTATGCTAAAACTCTATTTCATCACCCTTTTTGTTTTTCTTGGACTCGATTCAATTTGGCTTTTATTTATTGCCAAAAGCTATTATGCCGAAAAACTAGGATATTTAATGGCCAAAAACCCCAATTTAATCGCCGCCCTGGCATTTTATTTATTATTTGTCGTCGGTATGGTCGTCTTTGTCCTTACCCCGGCGTTAAAGAATAATTCCCTATCACAGGCAATTTTAACGGGTGCTCTTCTTGGTTTAATTTCTTATTCGACTTACGACCTCACCAATTTGGCCACCATTCGTGACTGGCCCATCATTATCACCATTATTGATATGGTTTGGGGAACAGTTCTCTCGGGCGCCGTCGCCGGTATTGCTTATTCAATTTACAAATGGCTGGCCTAATCACTTCTGTAATTCTCGTTTGGTTTTATATGACGTCGTGGTATGTCATCTCGATTTACAAAAAGCGCAATGATATTGCCGATATTGCCTGGGGACTAGGATTTATTTTAATCGCCTTTTTTAATTTATTTACTGGCTACTTAAGTTTTCAATCATTAATTATCACAATTTTGACGACTATTTGGGGTGGTCGACTGGCACTTCATATATATCAGCGAAATATAAACAGGGCCGAGGATTATCGTTACCAATCATTTAAATCAAACCCCTATCTAAAAGTATTCATGACTCAAGCTATTTTTATGTTTTTAATTTCTATCCCTACTATTATTATCAGTCACCTTGATGTTTTCGGTTGGTCAAATATTAATACCCTTGGTTTATGGTTGTGGTGTCTCGGTTTTTATTTTGAATCTATCGGTGATAGTCAATTAAAAGAATTTTTAAAAAATCCCAAAAACAAAGGTAAAATCATGGATCAAGGACTATGGAAATATACTCGCCACCCCAATTATTTTGGTGAAGTTACGATGTGGTGGGGAATTTGGTTAATTAGTTTTTACAATCTAAATAGTTTTTTTGCCATTATTGGCCCTCTGACCATCACCACTTTAATTTTATTTGTCTCGGGTATTCCTCTTCTTGAAAAAAAATACGAGGGCAATAAACTTTTTGCTAATTATAAAAAAAGAACTAGTATTTTTATCCCATGGTTCAATAAAAATGATCAAAACTAAATCTGATAAAAATAAAAATGGAGTTGACGATCGACTCGACATTATTACCAATATTTGCTCGGTAATTTTACCCTTAACTACCTTTGATCAACTTTATTTAATTTATATAAAACGACAAACGCTGGGAGTTTCGGCATTTACCTGGTTTATGTATGGATTGCTTAGTGTCCCCTTATTTTTCTATAGTGTCAAAAGAAAAGATTTACCTATGATCATTTTAAATGGGTTGTGGGTAATTATTGATTGGAGTGTTTGGATTGGTGTTATTCTATATTCGTGAGCCAAAATTTAAATAATTTAATTTCAGAATTAAAAAAACAGGGCAATCCCATCAAAGCCAAAAATTGTTTATGGTTTTTTAAAACCAAAAAAGGGGAATATGGTGAAGGTGACAAATTTTTGGGTTTATCCAATCCTCAAATTCGCAGTTTAGTCAAAATATATTGGAACACCTTAACCATTTCTGATCTAAAAAAATTATTACACAATCCTTATCACGAATGTCGTCTCACCGCTCTTTTAATTTTAGTCCGCCAATTTCCCCATAACAAAAAAAATATATACAACCTTTATTTAAAAAACACCAAATATATTAATAATTGGGACTTGGTCGACCTCTCGGCTCGCGATATTGTGGGACGGTATTGTTTTGAACAACAAGATTATTCAATTTTATACAAATTAT
>JAHFKH010000005.1 GCA_023245435.1 Candidatus Shapirobacteria bacterium
TCGTGATGCCAGCAAAATCGTTACTATTGCTATTTCTCACGTTGAATACGAATCTGCTAATCGTCATTACGCTCACATCGACTGTCCTGGGCACGCCGACTACGTCAAAAACATGATTACCGGTGCTGCTCAAATGGACGGCGCTATTCTTGTAGTTTCCGCACCAGATGGTCCAATGCCACAAACTCGTGAGCACGTTTTGTTAGCCAAACAGGTTAACGTTCCTGCTCTCGTTGTTTTCTTAAATAAATGTGATTTAGTCACTGATCCAGAATTCCTCGACCTCGTCGAAATGGAAATCCGCGATTTATTGACCAAATACGGTTTCCCAGGTGATTCTATCCCAATTATCCGTGGATCTGCCCTTAAAGCCCTCAATGGTGATGCTGAAGGTGTTGCTTCAATTGGTAAATTAATGGAAGCCCTCGATACCTCGATTCCTGAACCTAAACGTGAATTAGACCTACCTTTCTTAATGCCGGTCGAAGACGTTTTCTCAATCAAAGGTCGTGGAACCGTGGCTACTGGTCGTATTGAACGTGGAATTGTCAAAATCAACGACGAAATTGAAATCGTCGGTCTCCGTGCTACCAAAAAAGCTGTTGTTACTGGAGTCGAAATGTTCCACAAACAACTTGATCAAGGTCAAGCTGGCGACAATGTCGGACTTTTACTCCGCGGAGTTGAAAAAGACGATATCGAACGTGGCCAAGTTTTAGCCAAACCAGGTTCAATTACTCCTCACACCGAATTCAAAGCAGAAGTTCTTTTACTTAAAAAAGAAGAAGGTGGTCGTCACACTCCAGTTTTCTCCGGTTATCGACCTCAAGTCTTTATCCGAACTACTGATGTTACCGGTGACGTCACTCTTCCCGAAGGTGTCGAAATGGTTATGCCAGGCGACAACGCTAACGTAGTCATCAAATTAATTAAACCAGTTGCTATGGAAAAAGGCTTCCGTTTCGCTATTCGCGAAGGTGGTCTAACTGTAGGTGCAGGTGCCATTACCGAAATAATCAAATAAAATGGCCACCAAAGGTACCCGTATTAGAATTAGACTAAAATCTTTTGATCACCGCCTCATTGATGAGGCGGCGGTCAAAATTGTCCAAGCTGCGGTTACCGCTGGTGCTTCTGTTCAAGGTCCTATTCCTCTTCCTACCAATCGCAAAATTATTACTGTTCTAACTTCTCCTCATACCGATAAAAATGCTCGTGGTCATTATCAAATTTTAACTCATAAACGTTTAATTGATATTTTTAGTGCATCTTTACGCACCGTTGATAGTCTTCAACATTTGGATTTACCTTCCGGAGTCGAAGTCGAAATTAAAATGTAAACACACTTATGATCTCAGGATATATTGCTCAAAAAAAATCAATGTCTAATATCTACGACGATAAAGGCAAAAGAATTGCTGTCACAGCACTTAAAGCATTACCCGTCAAAGTTACTTTGTTACGAAATAAAAAACGTGATGGTTACGATGCTGTCCAAGTTTCTTACGGTGCCAAGGGTCATATTGAATTTGAACCAGCCAATATTGAAGCTTTACCAGAATTAAATCAAGAAATTACTCCCGAAGTTGTTTTTGCCGTAAATGACGATATTTCTGTTACAGCCAAAACCAAGGGTCATGGATTTGCCGGTGTTATCAAACGTCATGGGTTTCGTCGTCAACCAGTTTCTGGAGGACAATCTGATCGTGTCCGCGCCCCCGGTGCTATTGGTGCCCAAACTCCCGGTAAAGTTATTCGCGGTAAAAAAATGCCAGGACATTATGGTAACAAAAATATGACCGTTACTCACCTTAAAATTGTTTCTTTTGATACAGAAAAAAACTTAATTTACGTTAGTGGCTCCGTTCCCGGCCATCTTAATTCTTGGGTCACGATTACCAAATAATATGAAAGCCGATCTTTATAATATCGAAGGTGCTAAAACAGGAACCATTGATTTACCCAAATCACTTTTTGAAGCCAAAATTAACGATAAATTACTAGCTCAAGCCATTCGTGTTGCTCAAAGCAATTTACGTTCATCTCATGCCAAAGCCAAACATCGTGGCGAAGTTGCCGGTACCACCAAAAAAATGTACGCCCAAAAGGGGACAGGTAATGCTCGTCATTCAACCGCCAAAGCTCCTCAATTTGTAGGCGGTGGTAGTGCTCATGGTCCCCGAGGCAATCAAAACTACAAACTTAAACTTACCAAAAAAATGAAAATTGCTGCTATCAAAACTGTCTATTCAAAATTTGCCAAAAATCAGGCAATTATTGCAATCGATACTTTAAGCAAAATTTCTCCAAAAACTAAATCGGCCTGGAATTTAATTGATAAATTAGAAAAACAAAACGAACAATTATCCAAATCAAAAAGAATTGGATTAGTTATTTCACGTCCTACTCCTTCAATCAAACGCGCTTTTGGCAATATTCCTGGAATCAACCTCCTTTCTTTATCGTCATTAAACCCTTATAATCTGTCTTGTCAAAATTTTTTGATATTTACCAAAAAATCTATTAATAAACTAAGCAAATAATGTCACTCAAAAAACCACTTATTTCTGAAAAAGCTATATATACCCAATCTTTGGGTAAATATACTTTTGTGGTTGATATCAATGCTTCCAAAGGTCAAATTGCGTCCGAATTTACCAAAGTTTTTGGTATTATTCCTTTGGCCGTAAATACCATAAAAATCAAAGGTAAAATAAAAACTAATTGGAAAAATCGTCGTCCTATCAACAAATCTGATGTCAAAAAAGCCATCATCACCGTTGGTAAAGACAAAAAAATTGATATGTTAACTCTAAAAAATGAAAAGTAAATTATTAAATATCAAAAAGAAACAAAGTGGTCGTGACTCTCAAGGTCATGTTTCTGTCCGTCATCGTGGGGGTGAACACAAACGATTTATTCGCCTAATTGATTGGCAAAGATCCAAGCTTGATGTTGCCGCCAAAGTCACTGCCATTGAATACGATCCAAATCGTACTGCCAATTTAGCCTGCTTAACTTACGCCGATGGTTCCAAAACCTACATTTTAGCCACAGTCAATATGAAAGTTGGTGACAAAGTCGTTTATTCAACTACTGCTCCCATTAAAGAAGGTAACAAATTACCTCTTTCTCAAATTCCCGTTGGTATCCCAATTCACAACCTTGAATTTCGTCCCAATTCCAAAGCACAAGTAGTCAAAAGTGCCGGTTCTGCCGCTTATATTCAAAGTATGGATGGTGACAAAGTTACTGTCAAATTACCTTCAGGTGAACTACGACTTTTTTCTGCACTTTGTACTGCTACTATCGGTCAACTCAGCAATGCCGATCACTCAAACCAAAAACTTACCAAAGCCGGCGATTCTCGTCATCGTGGAATTCGTCCATCGGTTCGAGGCGTGGCTCAAAATCCTCACTCTCATCCACACGGAGGCGGTGAAGGTCGCTCATCTATTGGTATGAATCCCAAAACACCTTGGGGCAAACCAGCCATGGGCAAAAAGACTCGTAAACGTAAAAATAAATCAAATCGTTTAATTGTTTCTCATCGCACCAAATAATATGTCACGATCAAGCAAAAAAGGACCATATATCGACCCAAGGTTACTTGAAAAAGTTGCCAAAACTACTGGTGTTATCAATACTTATTCTCGACATTGTCAAATTCCCCCAGAATTTGTTGGTAAAAATTTTGGTGTTCACAATGGTAAAAAATTTATCAACGTTTTTATTACCGAAGATATGGTTGGCCATCGTTTAGGTGAATTTTCATCTTCACGCACCTTTAAAGGTCATGGTCGTATTGTTAAACGTGTTATTGAGAAAACCTAAAAATCTATGGCAATTACTAAAAAAACTACTATCAAAAAAACCATTACCCCAAAACAAGAAATTGTTGCACCAACTTTTGCTGAATCGGTTTATTCTGATAAAAATATTCAAATTTCCCCTCGAAAATTACGTCTTTTAGTCAAAACCATCAAACCTTTAACTGTCTTATCGGCTTTATCCAAATTAAATTTCACCAATACCAAATCGGCTCGTTATTTGGTCAAGGCCATAAAAACTGCCGTAGCTACAGCCAAAAATAACTACAATTTAATTCCAGAAACCTTAACTTTTACAAATTTTTTAGTCAACGAAGGTCCAAAAACTAAAAGAACCGATAAATCCCACGGATCTCGCTTTGCTCGTGGTATTATTATCCGTCGCCACAGTCGTTTAACTATGGTCGTCAAAGGACAAATCAAATAAACATATGGGTCAAAAAGTAAATCCACTATCATTTAGATTAAAAACATCAGCCAATGCTCCCGATTGGAATTCTTCTTGGTATGCCGACAAAAAGAAATACCCTATTTTATTAATGGAAGACAAACGTATTCGTGAATTTGTCCAAACCAAATTAGCTTCAGCTGGGGTTGTTACAATTCGCATCGAAAGATCAGCCAAAAAAATAAAAATTATTTTAGTTGTTTCTCGACCCGGTTTGGTTATTGGTCGTGGTGGTAAAGAATTAGAAACTCTCAAAAAAGATATTCAAAAATTATTAACCAAATCTAGCGCTAAAATTTCCATCGACATTCAAGTTGAAGAATTCCGCAATGTAGATTTTTCTGCCAAATTAGTTGCTGAAAAAATTTCTTTCCAGTTAGCCAAACGTATGCCATATCGTCGCGCTGTCTTATCAGCCATTGAAAAAACTATGAACGCTGGTGCCAAAGGTATCAAAGTTGTTTTGTCTGGACGTATCAATGGTGCCGAAATTTCTCGTCGCGAAAAATTTTCCCAAGGAACTGTTCCATTATCTACCATAAAATCTCATATCGATTATTTCGAAACTCCATGTTTAACCCGCTCGGGTTATATTGGAATTAAAGTTTACCTTTGTTTAGCCTAAAAATTATGTTACAACCAAGTCGTACAAAATATCGCAAAGCATTCCGAGGACAAATGAACGGCCTTTCTGCCGGCAATTTAGTTGCCTTTGGTGAATACGGTCTCAAAGCTTTAGAATGTACCTGGATTACCAGCAATCAAATTGAATCAGCTCGTCGTTCAATTGCTCACTCTACCAAACGTGCAGGTCGGATGTGGATTCGTATATTTCCTGACAAACCATTTACTAAAAAAGGCGAAGGTACCATGGGTGCTGGCAAAGGTGATGTCAAAGGTTATGTTGCCGTTGTCAAACCCGGTCGTATTTTATTTGAAGTTACCGGAATTACCGAAGCCGAAGCCCGTGAAGCCATGCGACTTGCTGGTGCCAAATTACCATGCGTTACCAAGTTTGTAAAAAAGCTTTAAAATATGAAAAAAACTGATAAAATAGGACTAACCGAAAAAACAGCTTCCGAGTTGATTACTTTAATTTCAACCAAAAAGAAAGAAATTATTGAAAACAAATCGAAACAATTTTTAGGTAATCTCAAAGATACTTCTGTTTTTCGTAAACTCCGTCGTGAGATTGCCACTCTGTCTACTCATTTGCAAAAATTAAAATAATGACTAAAAAAATTAATACCACTACTACCGGCAAAACTTTTACCGGAGTTGTCGTTTCTGACAAAATGCAAGGTACTATTGTTGTTAAAATGGACTACAAATTTCAACATCCCTTATACAAAAAAACTGTCAAGCGAGCCAAAAAAATTTACGTTGATAACAACCTAAAAGCTTCAATTGGTGATACAATCAAAGCTCGGGAAGTTAAACCAATTTCTCATTTAAAAAGATTTACTACAGTTGAAATTATTTCAAAATAAAAATATATGTTACAACTTCGCTCTATCATCAAACCAGCTGACAACTGTGGCGCCAAATCGCTGATGGTGATGCACATTTATACAGGTTCAAAACACAAAACCGCTACTATTGGTGATATTGTCCTTGGAGTTGTCAAAGAAGCCCTACCCAATGGATTGGTCAAAAAGAAAGAAAAAGTTAAATTAGTTATTGTCCGTACCCGCAAAGAAATCGGTCGACCCGATGGCTCATATATTCGTTTCAACGACAACGCTGGCGTTATTATTGATTCTCAAAAAAATCCTCGTGGCACTCGCATTTTTGGCCCTATTGCTCGTGAAATCAAAGATGCTGGATTTAATAAAATTGCCTCCATGGCCAAAGAGGTTTATTAAAACATATGAAAATATTAAAAGGTGATCAAGTCAAAGTATTACTCGGCAAAGATAAGGGTCGAACGGGTGAGGTTTTAAAATCATTTCCTAAAACCAAAAAAATTATTGTCAAAGGTTTAAATATGTTTAAAAAACACGTTAAACCCAGCAATGGTCAAAAAGGTGGCATCATTGAAAAAGAACGAAGTCTTTTGATTTCCAAAACTATTTTAATCTGTCCTTCTTGTCAAAAAGCTGTTCGTGTTGGTTATAATGTCGACAAAAATGGTGTCAAAACCCGCATTTGCAAAAAATGTCAGGCTCCTTTGATTGCCAAAAAATAAATATGATTTACACTCCAGTCGAAATTAATAAACTATTAATTGCCAAATTTGGTAAAAAACGTAATGTTTTTTCACTGCCAAAATTAAATAAGGTCGTTATTAATTATCGTGTCGCTGAAGCTCGCGAAAGTAAAGAAGCTCTTTCCAAAGCAGAAAAAGAATTAATCGCTATTACAGGTCAAAAACCATCATTACGTTTATCCAAAAAATCTGTCTCCACTTTTAAATTGCGCGAAAACGACCCTTTAGCTTTAAAAGTAACTCTACGTGGTAGTCGTATGTATGATTTTGTTGACAAACTTTTTAACTTAGTTTTACCTCGTCTTCGTGATTTTAAAGGTCTACCATTAACTTCTTTTGATGGTCAAGGTAACTATAGTCTTACTATTCGCGATCAAACTTATTTCCCTGAAGTTGATCTTGATACTGTCGGTACTATTCGTGGTGTCGAAGTCACTTTAAACATATCTGCCTCTTCAATTGACGACTCAAAAATGTTATTATCCACCCTAGGTTTTCCATTCCAAAAAGAATCTTAATTATGGCAACAACAGCAAAAATATATCGAGAAACAAAAAAACTGCGTTTCAAAAACCGATATCATAATCGATGCCAAGTTTGTGGTCGCCCACGCGCGTTTATTCGAGCTTTTGGACTTTGCCGATTATGCTTTAGAAAGTTAGCCGATACCGGTATGCTCCCCGGAGTTAAAAGAGCCAGTTGGTAAAAATATATGAATTCTTTATATTGTGATTTATTAATTCGAGTCAAAAATGCATCGCTTTCCAAGCGTAAGTCTTTTATTGCTATGGATTCAAATTTTTCTCGTGATATTTGTACTAAATTAAAAAAACATGGTTTTATTTCCGATTTTTCGGCCGATTCAGAAACACACGAATTAACAATTTTAAATCCAGTTATCAATAATCTCGAAATTTTATCCAAGCCTGGTCGTCATCTTTATGTCAAATCTTCAAATATTCCTTGGGGCAAATCCAACAAATCGTTAATTATTATTTCCACTTCCAATGGTCTTCTTTCTCAAAAAGAAGCTGTTGCCAAAAAAGTGGGAGGCGAGCTTATTGCCGAAATTTGGTAAACATATGTCACGCATAGGCCGTCAATTAATTACAATTCCTGCAGGCGTTACTGTCACAATCGACAAATCAGTTGTTACAGTCACTGGTCCCAAAGGATCTTTGTTATTAAATCTTCCTCCTCGTATCGAAGTTTCTGTTACTGACAATATTTTAACCGTTATTCGCAAAACTGAAGACAAAAAAACTCGTTCCAATCATGGTGCTATTCGTGCTCATTTAAATAACATGATTATTGGCGTTGTTACTCCTTGGGTCAAGGAACTCGAAGTTCGTGGTACTGGTTACAAAGCTTCCGTTGCTGGTGACAAATTAACCGTTATTGCCGGATTTATTCACCCAGTTTTTATTACTGCTCCTAAGGATGTTGCCTTTGTTGTTACCGATGATACAAAAATTACTGTTACTGGTCTTGACAAAACTGTTGTCGGACAAGTTGCCAGTAATATTCGCAAAATTCGCCCACCTGAACCTTACAAAGGTAAAGGTATTCGTTATTTAAATGAATTTATCAAGTTAAAAGCCGGTAAAACCGCCAAAGCCTAAAAATATGTCAATCATTCATAACACCAAACAACGACGACTTATCCGAGTCAGATCAAAAATCTCCCAAAATTTAGGTATTCCTCGTTTAACTGTTTTCCGTTCCAATTGTCATATTTGGGTCCAAATTATTGACGATAAACACGGTAAAACTTTAGTTTCAACTTCAACCAAAACTTTAAAATTAACCAAAGGCACCAAAATGGAAAAAGCAGCGCAGGTCGGTAGCGCTATCGCCAAATTAGCCAAAACTAAAAAACTTCAAAAAGTTAGATTTGATCGTGGTTCTTATCGTTATCATGGTCGCGTCAAAGCCTTGGCTGATGCTGCCCGTGACGGAGGACTTAAATTTTAAAAAATATGGATACAGTACAAAACAATCAACGAGCTCATTTTGAAAAATTTGAAAAACCTCAAAGTGAATTCACCGACAAAGTTATGGAAATCAAAAGAGTTTCCAAAAAAACCAAAGGTGGTAATCAAGTTTCTTTTACCGCTCTTGTCGTTTCTGGTGACAAAAAGTCACGTGTTGGTTTAGGCCATGCTAGGGCAAAATCAGTCGCCGATGCTATTGCCAAAGCTATTAAAAAAGCTCAAAAATCTTTAGTTTCGATTCCGATTGTCAATGGTACTATTTCCACCGCCATGACTTTAAAATTTAAAGGCGCTATTATTATGTTGCGACCTGGCAAAAAAGGTAGTGGTCTAATTGCTGGTGGCCCAGTTCGATCAGTTGTCGAATTAGCTGGTGTCCAAGATATTGTCAGTAAAATTATTGGATCAAAAAATAAATCAGTCAATGTTATGGCTACTTTTAAAGCTTTACAAAGTCTAAAATAATATGATTACTCTTGCTACCCTACCATCAATTATTTCAAAATCTGCCAAACGTGTTGGTCGTGGTATTGGTTCTGGGGTTGGTGGTCACACTACTGGTCGTGGTGCCAAAGGTCGCAATGTTCGAGGCAAAGTCAAATTAACTTTTGATGGTACCAAAATTAAAAAAGGTTGGATCAAACGTTTGCCATTTTTACGCGGAAAACATCGTACCAACGCCTTACCAAAACCAGAAATAATTACCTTAGCTCAAATCGAAAAACATTTTAAATCCGGAGAAACTGTTTCAGTCCAAACTATTTTTGAAAGATTTCCTCGTCTCGACATTCGTCGTCAAAAATTTGGTGTCAAAATTCTTTCGGCAGGTAAATTGACCAAAAAATTAACATTTACAGATGTTAAATTGTCAGCTGCTGCTCGTGCTAAGATAGAAGCATGAACTATTTGGCGAAATCCTTATCTCTCTATTTCGAGGGCATCAAAACCCCCATCCTCAAAAAGAAAATCCTAATTACTTTAGGTATTTTAGTTTTATTTCGTTTTATTGCTCATATCCCTGTTCCTGGTGTAAATTTAACCTTACTCCGATCTTTTTTTGCTCAAAATCAATTGTTATCATTACTAGATATATTTTCTGGTGGAACTTTAGCCAATTTTTCTATCGCCGCTTTAGGTTTAAATCCTTACATCAACGCTTCAATTATGTTGCAAATGTTAGCTTTTGTCATTCCCGAATTAAAAGCTTTACAAAAAGAAGGGGAGTATGGTCGAGCCAAAATTAACCAATATACCCGTATTATTACTATTCCACTCGCCGCTTTCCAAGCTTTTGCCATGTATGGAATTTTGCATTCCCAAAATATTATTGGTGGTTTAAATATTTTAACCATGACTGCCTTAATTACTTCCATGGTGGCCGGGACGATGATCATGATATTTTTAGGTGAATTAATTAACGATTTTGGAGTCGGCAATGGTATTTCTATCATTATTTTTGCTGGTATCATTTCTCGCCTACCTGTGGGCCTTATTCAAACATTAGCCCTCTCCGATTTTTCCAATCCCGAAACTTTATTTAATATTTTATTATTTGCTGCTTTAGCTTTTGGTATAATTTTTGCCGTCGTTATGGTTGAAGAAGCTGTTTTGCGTGTTCCCATTAATTATGCCAAACGGGCTCAAGTCACTTATTTACCTATCAAAGTCAATGTTGCCGGAGTTATGCCTATTATTTTTGCTGTCTCACTTGCTTCTTTACCTTCACTTTTAGGCCAAGCTTTGGTAAAAAATGCAAACCCTGCTATTGCTTCATTTGCCTATCAATTGACTAAAATTTTTTCACAAACTAGTATTACTCACATTATTTTTTATTTTGTATTAGTTATTGGTTTTACTTTTTTCTATGCTTCGGTAGTGTTTAAACCTCACGATGTTGCCGATGAATTACGTAAATCTGGTGGATTTATGCCCGGTATTCGTCCTGGTATTGCTACTGAAAATCGTTTGCAATTTTTATTAAATCGAGTTGTTTTAATTGGTGCTGTCTTTTTAGGTCTGATTGCCGTTGTTCCTTCAATTATTCAAAAAATAACTGGAGTTACTTCATTAACTATTGGTGGTACTAGCGTTTTAATCGTTGTTTCGGTCATTTTGGAATTGACCCGCAAAATCGAAAACGTCGTCCAAATGCACCATTACGAAAAATTAAGCTATTGATGAATCAAACCTTAACTGCTCTCGACATATTTGGTAAACCTCACACTGCTTTATCTTCAAATTTTAAACTTAGAATAAGTGCCTACGGGGTTTTGGTTGAAAATGGAAATATATTGCTTCAACAAAATCCAGTCAATAAAAAATATAATTTACCAGGAGGTGCAATCGAAATAGGCGAGTCAGAACGCGATGCAGTCAGTCGTGAGTTTCTAGAAGAAACAGGGTATTCAGTCAAAGCTACTGAAGTTATTGATACTGATTTTCAACTATTTACACTTAATAATATTTTTTTTCACAATATAATTTTATTTTATAAAGTAGTTCGAACTTCAGACAGTATATTACCCATCAACTGTCCAGAAAATGATAGTTCCGATGCTAAGTTTTTTAATATAAACACACTCGACTATGACACAATTCAACCAATTTATTATAAAATTTTAAAAAGCTTATGTCACTAAATCTTTTCATTATTGGTCCTTCAGGTTGCGGCAAAACCACTCAAGCCAAACTTATTGCTGAGAAATATAATTTGACTCATATTTCTATGGGGCAACTATTGCGTGATGAAATGGCGGCCAAATCAGGTTATGGTCTCGAAGCCAAAGGCTATATCGATAACGGCAAGCTTGTTCCCGACGATTTAGCTTTCGATGTTTTAATCAATAAATTAAAAACTATAAATTTTGCCAATTTTATTATTGATGGTTTTCCCCGAGTTTTAAATCAAGGGCGAATTATTGAATTTTATTTACGAAAAAATAATTCTCCCATAACCGCTGTAATTCATTTAACCCTATCATTCGAGCAAATTTCTGCACGTCGAGCCAAAGCGGGGACAGAGTTTCAAGACAAAGATCGAACTGATAATAACCCCCAAGAAATTGCCAATCGTCAGGCGTTTTATGATGATAATATTGATAGTGTTCGTGAATACTTCGAATCTAAGGGTAAATTTATCGACATCGACGGCAACCGTCCCATCGAGCCAATTTTTGAGGATATTGTTAAAGAAATTGAAAAAATTAAGTGATCAACCCCCACATTTCTTCTCAATTTAAGGTAAAATTAGACATATTTTTAAACAAAATAATTAAATATTTAAAATAAATGAAAGATATCACCGTCAAAGGTCTAGTGACCGAAGTTCTTCCCGACCAGTTATTTCGCGTCAAGCTTGAAGATGGAAACTTAATTGTTGCCTATCTTGCGGGACGATTACGCTTAAATCATATTCGCTGTTTAGCCGGTGACACCGTCTCTCTTGTTTTATCGCCCGACGGTAACAAAGGACGTATTGTTTATCGCGGCTAATATGGTAAACTTACTCTTTGATATTATTAGTTACTTAAGGTAAAATACCAAAGTCATCTCTATGAAGGTCAAATCAAGCATTAAAGTCCGTTGCAAAAATTGTAAAGTCGTCATTCGACGCGGCCTTCGTCGTATTATTTGTTCTACCAAAAAACATACCCAAAAACAGGGTTAAAGTATGAGAATCTCTGGCATTGATATCCCCGATAATGAGCGCGCTCAAGTCGGTCTAACCCGCTTTTTTGGCATTGGTCCAAAAAACGTCTTGGAATTGGCTAAAAAATCAAAAATTGATTTAAATACTCGCATCAAAGATTTAACTCGTGATCAAGTTTCCGATTTAATGAAAGCCCTCGAAGGTTTTATGACCGAAGGTGATTTAAAACGCGAAATTCGCGAAAGTATTGATCGACTCAAAGCCATCCGATGTTACCGAGGTATTCGTCACATTGTTTCTCTTCCTGTTCGAGGTCAGCGCACCAAAAGTAACGCTCGTACTCGCAAAGGTAAAAAGAAAACAGTTGGTTCACTTACTAAAGAAGCTTGGGCAAAAATCGAAACTCAGCAAAAAGCTGCTGCTGCTCCAGTTAAAAAATAAAATAATATGGCTACCAAAGAAGAACCAAAAAATAAAGTCAAAGTCTCTACCAAAAAGAAAGGTGTCATCAAAAATATTTCTGATGCCAAACTTTTTATTCAATCAACTTTTAACAATACTTTAGTTACAGTTACCGATATGAGTGGTAACACCTTATCCTGGTCTTCCAGTGGTCGTTGTGGTTTTAAAGGCAGTCGCAAATCGACTCCTTTTGCCGCTACTTCCGCCATTGAACGGGCTTTGGAAGAAGTCAAAAAACATGGAGTCAAAAAGTTATTCGTTTATCTCAAGGGTCCAGGTACTGGTCGTGATGCCGCTCTTCGCTATCTTCGTTCTAAACGAGATTTTGAAGTTGATCAAATCGCCGATATTACCCCAATTCCCCACAATGGTCCTCGTCCACCCAAACAGCGACGTGCCTAAACAAAACTATGCGAACCACACTTGATACAAAATGCCGTTTATGCCGAACTGAAGGCACAAAACTCTTTTTAAAAGGAGCTCGTTGCTTTTCCTCAAAATGTCCCATCGAAAAGAAAGGTGCTGTTCGACCTGGTATGCACGGTCTAAAAAGAACTAAAAAACTCAGCGATTACGCCATTCAATTACGTGCCAAACAACAAGCTAAACGTTATTACGGTGGTTTACTTGAAACCCAATTCCGAAATTATTACGATAAAGCCAAATTAATGAAGGGTTTAGTTGGTCAAAATCTTTTGTCGTTACTTGAACGACGTCTCGATAATGCCGTATTTATGGCAGGTTTAGCTTTATCTCGTTCTCATGCCCGTTCCTTAGTTTCTCATAAAAAAATATTGGTCAACGGCAAAGTTTTAAATATCCCATCTTACTCAGTCAAAATTGATGATGTTTTAACTTTAAGTCCAAAAATTATTGAAAAATCAGGTGATTTACTTAAATTATCTGACAAAGACTTTAAATCTCCGGAATGGATTGAAGTCAATAAAACCAAATATTCCGCCAAAATAAACTCTCTACCTGTTGTTGACGCTAGTATTTCTGGTATCAACATCAATTTAATTATTGAGTATTATTCAAGATAAAAACCCATATGATCAACATGATCGACACCAGTCATTTTCATCTTAAAACCATTAAACAAACTGCCACTTTTGGTCAGTTTGAAATGAGTCCATTATTTGGTGGTTTTGGCCATACTTTAGGTAATTCACTCAGAAGAGTTTTACTTATTACCATCCCTGGTGCTGCCATTACTCGTATCAAAGTTTCTGGTGCTACCCATCTTTTTACTACTCTTCCTGGTATCAAAGAAGATTTAGTCGAAATTTCCCTAAATCTTAAAAAAGTAAAGTTTACCTACAATCAAGAAGATCCTGTTACCTTAACTCTCGAGAAAAAAGGTAAAGGTGTTGTTACTGCCGGCGATATTGCCGATTCCGTTACCTGCAAAGTCACTAATCCCGATCAAATAATTGCCACTTTAACCGATGATAAGGCTAAATTAAAAATAGAACTTCAAGTTGAACGCGGGGTCGGTTATACCATGGCCAAAGAACAAAAAACCGATGTTGTTGGTGAAATTATTCTTGATGCGACTTTTACTCCAGTTTTAAAAGCCAATTATACTGTCGAACCCACTCGTTTAGGTAAAAAATCAAATTACGATAAATTAACTATGGATATTTGGACTGATGGTTCAGTTTCTCCCGAAACTGCCCTAAAATCAGCTGCCAAAGATTTAATCAATTCTTTGGGTCAAATTTTTGATACCCAAGAATTTTCCGATGAAGTCATTACTATTGCCAGTAACCCTGGTAGTCAATTAGCCGATATTTCCGTTGAAGAAATCGAATTACCTCTTCGTGTTACCAATGCCCTCAAAAAAGCCGGTTACGGCAACATTGAAACTTTAACCCGAGCAGGTCGCAACGAAGTTTCCAAATCAAAAAATGTCGGTGAAAAATCATTAAAAGTTATTGATGCCTGGCTCAAAGACAAAGGCTATTCGTGGAGTAAATAAAAAATGAGACACCGTATTTTAGGAAGACAATTAAATAGAACCGCAAAATTGCGTTGGTCTTTATTTCGTAGTCAATTACGGTCTTTGTTTACTTATGGTTTTATCAATACTACCCAAGCCAAGGCAAAATCTATTTTAAATAATGCCGAAAAAATAACCGGTTTAGCTTTAAAAGGTGGTTTAAATGACATCAAAGAAATTAATAAAACTTTTGATGATGACAAATTTGTGGCACAAATTGTCGCCAAAATTCAATCATCTTTAGCTGGACGTACTAGCAATTTTTTAAAAATTCAAAAAGTTGGTTTTCGTCAAGGTGACAATGCTTTGATTTCTAAATTATCTTTTTACAAAGAATTAGTTGCCACTAAACCTGAAGTAAAAGTCGAAGAACCAAAAAAGAAAACTATTACCAAAAAAATATCTGTTAAAAAAACTAAATGAAATTAAGATCAACCATCACCAAAGAAAATACTGTTAAAAGAATTTGGCATTTAGTCGATCTTGAAGGTCAAACTCTTGGTCGTATCTCGGTTAAATTGGCTAGCCTATTAATGGGTAAAGACAAACCATCATTTTCCTTTCAACGAGATGATGGTGATTATGTTGTTGCCATAAATTCCGACAAAATAGTTGTTACCGGCAAAAAATTAACTGACAAAATCTATTACCATCACACCGCTTTTGCCGGACATTTAAAAGAAATGTCTCTCAAAGATATGATGGAAAAAGATTCTCGACAAGTTATTATTCATGGGGTCAACGGTATGTTGCCCAAAAACAAACAACGCGATCGCCGATTAGCTCGTTTAAAAATATTTACAGGGTCAGAACATCCATATGGTGACAAAATCAAATAAAAAATATACTTCTGCTTTAGGTCGACGCAAGTCTGCCATTGCTTCCGTTAAACTTTTTACCGGAAAAGAAGTATCAACCGTTAACAAAAAAAATGTTGACGCTTATTTTCCCACTACTCACACCTTTTTAAATAAACCATTTGCCGAAACCAAAACTACCGGTAAATATTATTTTGAGTCAAAAATTATTGGTGGTGGTAAAGAAGGTCAACGCGAAGCTTTGACCCTAGCCATTGCCCGTGCTTTGCAAAAAATTGATGCCGATTTTACCCTAGTTTTAAGACAAGCCGGGTTATTAACTGTCGACTCTCGTGTTCGTGAACGTCGTATGATTGGTACTGGTGGTAAAGCTCGCCACAAGAAACAATCTCCAAAACGTTAATCAAATACGGTAAACTATTTGATGAATCCTTTTCAATCCTATCTTCTTGGTCTAGTTCAAGGTATTACCGAGTTTTTGCCTATTTCCTCATCAGGTCATTTAAATTTACTTCAACATTTTTTTGGACTAACTCCATCATTATCGCTCGACATTTTTTTAAATACCGCTACCTTATTTTCCGTCATTTTCTTTTTTAGAAATCAAATCAAATATTTTTTTTATAATTTAATTTTTATTATTATTGCTTCAATTCCTGCCGCTTTAGTGGGAATTTTATTAAAAAATCAAGTTGAAATAATTTTTTCTGATATCAAATTATTGCCTTATTTTTTTCTGTTAACTTCAGCTTTATTAATCTCAACCAAATTTATCAAAAAATCCGAATCCAAATTAAATTATTTAAATGCTTTTTTAATTGGAATTATGCAAGCCGTCGCTATTTTACCCGCGGTTTCTCGTTCGGGTGCCACTATTGTGACTGCACTTTGGCTTGGTCTTGCCTCCGTAGAAGCATTTAACTTTTCTTTCTGCTTGTTTATTGTTGCATCATTAGGCACAATCGTTTTAGAT
The DNA here is from genome assembly GCA_023245435.1 of Candidatus Shapirobacteria bacterium. Classification (GTDB taxonomy): domain Bacteria; phylum Patescibacteriota; class Microgenomatia; order UBA12405; family UBA12405; genus UBA12158. Next base: position 16,386 of record JAHFKH010000005.1, read on the forward strand.
TACAAAAATCTAATATTAGTCCAAAATTTTACCCCAGTTATGTTGACCACTTTTTTTATTACTTTTATTGCTGGAATAATTGCCCTATATTTTCTCAAAAAAGTTGTCGCCTCCAAAAACCTTTGGTATTTTGGAATTTATACATCAATTTTAGCAACTATACTTTTCTTTATATTGTAAAACTTATTTTCCCCTCTTTAGTCAAAGAGGGGTTAGGGGTGATTTTGAGTCAACTTAATGTCCCGTCAAAATTATATTTGGATACACTTTTTTAAATAATTCAAATCTTTCAGTTGAAATTTTTGTGCTATTGTCTCCATAATCACGGACTATTTTCATAACTTTTTCACTTTTTTCACCATTATTTATAAAGTCTTCCAATATCTCAGGTGTAGCTTTATCCCACAAGGGGAATGATCTAAATTTTGTTTTATAATCATTTGTGAATCTTTCAAATATGCATTGATAATAAAAATTTTGATCAAATGGGTGCAAATATATAAACATAAAATAAGATAATTCATCAGAGAATATTTTTTTAAGTACTTCAGGAGTTGCAATAGCAGCATCAACAATTATTTTTGATGACTTACTTTTTTCTAAAATATATTTATGTGTAGCAAATTCAAATGAATTTTGCCAATCTATTGGCGCAATCCCTTTATAAACTTTAAACGCCTCACCATTATCTTTGATATTAAATTTATCTTTGACACTTTCGTGAACCAAAAAATCCAATTCTAAATGTTCATATCCAAATTCTTTTAAACTTCTTGCAAAGGTTGATTTTCCAGTACAAGTTTTTCCTGAAATATAAATAATTTTTGGAGAATCATTTTTTATTTTTTCTCTTAACTTACCAATTGAAATATTGGATTTATCCATAGTTTTAGCACTCAGCACTCTTTCTATCTACCTTCGATTTTACAAATAATTTTACCTTTTTGATTGCCTGCTTTAAATTTCTCAAATCTTCACCCCACATATACACTTCTTCATAAACTTGCGACACAATCATAATATCTTTATATTTCTTTTTCATGAATTTAATTGTTTTCCAAATGTAACACACAATTGATCGATATCTACCAAATTAAATCCATTATTACCAAAAGCTGTCACCATTGCCTCTGTTACCTCAACCGGTTTTAAACAAGTTACGTGAACCGCGCTTGCCTCGGGGTTAACTGTTTTAACCAAAGATACGGGTTCTACTGGCACACTTGGTGCTCCCTGTGGCGTCGATTTGGTTTTAGCTCCTTTAGGGGTAGTTGGGCTAGTTTGTCCTGTAGTTAAGGAATAAAGCTGATTATTGGCCACCAGAACAGTCAAATCAATATTAAGTCTCGCCGCCGCAATCAAATGTGCCATTCCTTCACCATAAATTCCTCCCTCACCACCAATGGCAATCACGGTCAAATCAGGTCTGGCCAATTTTATTCCCACCGCAGTTGGTATCGATCGACCGTGTAACGAATGTACTCCAAAAACTTTCAAAAAATCCGCCATATTTCCACTACAACCAATATCATAAACAATCACTAATTTCTTCAAATCAATCTCTTTTTTATTTATCGCTTGTTGTAAACAGGCAAAAATAATAAAGTCATGACACCCTGGGCACCATGTTGGAATATTTTTCGATTTCAAATCAATCATAGCAATGCCTCCTTTAATTCGTGAGGGAAAAATGGTCGACCATTATATTTTAAAATCTTTTTATCAAAAGTAATATTCATTTGCGATTTAAGTAGTTGGCCCAATTGTCCGGTGGCATTATTTTCAATCAAAATTTTTGTTTCAAACCCATTAATAATTTTTCCCACCTCACTCTCAATTGGCCAAACAGTTTTTACCTGTAAATAGGCATAATCACTACGTCCCTTTAATGCTTCCAAAATCGCTCCCTTAGTTGATCCCCACGAAACTATTAATTTCTTGGCATTTTTGCTTCCCAGTAATAAAACCTTTGGAGTATCTTTTTTAATTTCCTCAACAATTTTTAATCTTTTTTCTACCCCCAGCTTTGCTGGTTCGCTATCTTCGACCGAAAATCCCTCATCATCGTGTTCATAACTGTTATATAAATAAAATCCTTGCCCTGGCACAATTTTTGTCGATTTTTCAATTATTAATTTTTCTTTTGACAGTTCTTTAACATTGGCCGCTGATTCACATAACATTTTATCGGTTAGTACAATTACTGGTACATTATATTTATTCGCCAAATTCATTGCCTTTTGTGCCAATTCAAAAGATTCTTCAATATTTCCCGGGGCCAATACAATTTTGGGAAATTCTCCATGACCAGCAAATACAGCAAACAGCAAATCACCCTGCGAAGTCCATGTTGGCATTCCAGTGGCTGGTCCTGGTCGTTGACCCAAAATATAAACCACTCCTACCCCCAAAGCTCCATTTAAGCTAATAGTCTCGGTCATCAAGGCAAAACCTCCACCTGAGGTCGCTACTGCAGCGCTATCGCCCCCAATTGAAGCGCCTGTTGCCATTGATGCCACTGCAATTTCATCTTCAGGATGAATTACTTTAATTTTCAATTCGTCCTGATTTTTGGCCAAAAAATGCAATACTCCCGTCGAAGGTGTCATGGGGTAAGCGGCAAAAAAATTACATCCACCCTTAACCAAACCCCAACCCATAGCCTCATTACCTTCCACAATCATGGTTTTATTATCATTTCCTTCTGGAGCATCAATATTTATCTTTTTACTATTTTTAAAAGCCCAGTCATAACCTTCGTCAAAAGCTGCTAAATTTTTCAAATCATCACCAAATCTCTCTTTAATTATTTTTTTAGCTTTAATTTTATCCAACCCCAATCTAAAAACTAAAGCTCCAATTGAAAAAGTATTAGCATAAATGTCTTTGGGTAGGGGAATTTCCCATAAATTATTTCTATCTTCTTCATGACCAGCAACCAATGACACTAAAATATCAGCCGTTTTATCAACCATAAACACTTCTTCATTGGAAAATGTTATTTGATAAGTATTATGACCTCCCCGAACCAATGATGGATATTCCGAATAATCGGCAAAATAATAGCCAGCATCAGTTACAATCTTGGCTAACAACAATCCCGCTGACTTTATTCCCATTCCCGCCGGGCCCGTTATTTTGACAGTTATTCTATTCACTTAATCATTTTACTATAGATTTTCTCTCCCTGCCTGCCCGCCTTTGGAGGGTCAAGGGGAGCTGTCCGTAGGACTGAGGGGTTTTATCCATTCCTTGCATTATTTCCGCACTGTGTTACAATACAATCTGATTTTAGTTAAGGCTGTGAAATCTATTTTTGCCCTCGTGTACTAAGTATACAAATAATTATTAAGGGCAACTAAGTCATCATTATGATGATATTTGCCTAAAATTTAATTTATTTGTATGTACAACAACAATAATTCTCGTGGTGGTTTTAGAAACTTTAGCAGTGGACCTCGTCGTCCAACCTCTTTTGGTGGAAGAAATAACGGTCCACGAAGGCCTCGTTTTATGGCTACCAAAATGAATCCCGCTCTTTTTGTCAAAAAAGCTGAAGAAATCATTAAAATTGAAGAACAACCAACTCTCCACACTTTTGTCGATTTTAACCTAAATCCAATTCTTTTAGCCAATGTTAAGGCCAAAGGTTTTACCAAACCTACCCAAATCCAAGACCAAGCTATTATTCCAATAATAGAAGGTAAAGATGTTTTAGGTTTAGCGGCCACCGGTACTGGCAAAACTGCTGCTTTTGCTATTCCTTTAATCAATTCAATTTTAAAAAATCCCCGACAACAGGTATTAATTATGGCTCCAACTCGTGAGTTAGCCATGCAAATTAAACAAGATATTCGTTCATTTACTCCAGGTTTACCCATTTATTTAGCTTTGGCTATTGGTGGTGCCTTTTTACGTGAACAAATTATCGATATTCGTCGTGGACCACATTTTATTGTTGGTACTCCCGGACGTATCAAAGATTTAGTCAATCGTCATGTTATCGATTTATCTCGAGTCAATGTTTTAGTGCTAGATGAAGTCGATCGTATGTTAGATATGGGTTTTATTACCGATATCAAAGAAATTGTTGACCAAATTCCCAAAACTCGTCAAACCCTTTTCTTCTCTGCTACTATCAACAATAAAATTCAAGCTTTAATTGGTTCATTTTTAAATAATCCTATTACTATTTCCCTAAAATCAGGCAATAATTCTGCTCATGTCGATCAAGATGTGGTTCGTGTCCCACGACATTTAAAAGAACAAAAGCTTTTAGAAATGATGGCTCTCCCCGAATTTAAAAAAGTATTAGTTTTTGGTGCTACTCAACGTATGGTCGAACAATTATCAGTTTCGCTAACCGCCAAAGGTTTTAAAGCTGCTAGTTTACATGGAGGTAAACCTCAAAACAAACGTACTCGCATTATTCGTGATTATCGTGAAAATATGTTCAATATTTTAGTAGCTACCGATGTCGCCGCTCGTGGTTTAGATATTGCCGATATTTCCCACGTTATCAACTATGATCAGCCCAACGATTATGATGACTATACTCATCGTATTGGTCGTACCGGTCGTGGCAATGCCAAAGGTTTCGCCCTAACTTTTATTGAATAAAATTTACTCTAGTAATACTCAATAAAGTCATATTTATATTTTTGTTGATTCTTTTCATTTCTTCCATTGTTAATCCTGAATCAATATTAATAGGAACACTTTCAATAATTTGCTGTGCTTTTATACGACATGTAATAAATTGAGCCAACTCAAGAGTTTTTGATGTATGATCCATTCCTGGTTTAAATCCCTTCGATAATTCCGCCAATATACAATTCAATTTTATTTTCATTTGCCTATTTTATAGTCTTTTATTAATTAGTCAAATGTATAAACTTTATTATCAAAATCAATAATTTTATTATATTTGTCCAATTTTATCCCTTCTTTTTTATAAAGTTTTAATCTTTCCTTCTTATATTTTGCATCCAGCCACACTTTTCCATTTGAATATACAATCCTATGATAGGGGATATTATCCGACTCGCTCGATTTACCCAATATATGGGTAATCATTTGTGCCAGTATTGGATGTCCTCCGGCACTTTGTGTCAAAATTCCGTATGTCGTCACTCGCCCTGGGGGTATTTTTAGTGCCAATTCCACCACCTTTTTACTAAATTCCCCAGGTTTCATATTCTTTTATCGGACATAAATACAATAAGGTGCCACCAACTCCGAAACATAAGAAATTGTAATAGTTTTGGTTTGTTCACTTTTTAACGACGGGTTGTAGATGGCACACGATTTATCAACTCGATATTTTATATAGTTATCTAAATTTTTTCCGGGTATATTGCCCAACATTGAGGTGTAATCGGACATGTTTATTGTAAAATTAGTTTTTTCTAAATTGGTACAAACCAAAGAATATTGGTTACCCACCAAAATAACTTCTGACGGTAATGTTTCCCAAACTTTATTATCTACCGACATTTCATGACAACGGGGAATTACTGAGTTAAATTTTGATATAGTTTTGGAAAAATAAATATATGGTTTTTCGCCATTTTTTAAACACTCCTCAACAAAAGGTAACACTCTTTTTGGGTGGCAAAATACACCTCCATAACCCCAATAAAATCGACCATATAATTTATCCTCATTATTTTTTATTTTTTCAATATCTGCCAAACTATAACCACAGTACGGTCCTGCTTTCATATAAATAATATATTTATGTTTCATTTTTATACTTCATCCGTTATGTAAACAATTTTCATATTTTGTTTTTTTGCAATTTCATGTTCATCTCGTGAACCATGTGAAATTTCCCACCGAGGTGTCATAAACATATGTGTTACATAACCGGAACTCAATGTTCTTCGCCAAAACAATTCATAGTCGGTATTTTTCGCTCCTGTTGCATCAATTCTGGCAAATAAATCATCACTAAATATATCAGTAGGTGAAAAAACAGAAATTTTTGATTGTCTTTTGATTAAATCAGTAAATCTTTCCAATCTGGCGATATTCTTTGGCATGTTTTCCAACCCTTCTGATGTAATAATTCCTGATACATAGCCAATTTCAGTAGTGCCTCTGTTGTACATTTCGATAAAAAGTCCAATCATTGCCTCGGCTAATTCGTCTAAATTTTTGACTATTTTTGTTTTGTTATTTATTGTTTCTTTCATTTTTATCTGAACCAATATAATATTTTTTATTCTTTAATTTCTCAGGTAATAAACTTTCTTTGCTATACATTTCATAACCTTTCCCATAATCTAACTCTTTCATCAATTTTGTTTCCGCATTACGTAAAACTAAGGGAATTGGTAAATTGCCATATGCTTTTATGTCTGCTTGGGCACTTCGCAAACCATCATAAGCCGATCTATTTTTTGCCGAAAGGGCGAGATAAGTCACGCCATGGGCCAAATTAATAGCACACTCAGGATAGCCAATTTGAGTTACTGCTTGGAAAACTTGATTGGCCAGCAATAATGCATTTGAATTAGCCATCCCAATATCCTCCGATGCAAAAATTACCATACGTCTGGCAATAAATTTAGGATCTTCACCGGCTTCCACCATTCTCGCTAAATAATACAGTGCTGCATCAGGGTTACTCGCCCGCATACTTTTTATAAATGCCGAAATAGTGTTGTAATGCTCTTCTCCTTTTTTATCAAATCGCAAAAAAGAATTTTGCAATGTTGCTTTTAGTGTTTCAATTGTCAGTTTTTCATAAAGCGTAAATGCATTATCAATCATAGTAATTGCCTGTCTCGCATCACCATTGGCCATAGATATTAACCAATCTTTAGCCTTCTTATCTATTTTTGTTTTCAAAATTTTACACGCTCTTTTTATAATTTCTCCCGTTTCTTCTTCACTTAATTCTTTTAACACAAATACTCGACAACGCGACAAAAGAGGAGAGATAACTTCAAAACTCGGGTTTTCCGTTGTTGCCCCAATTAATGTTAATAATCCCGATTCTACATAAGGTAGCAAAAAATCTTGTTGTGCTTTGTTAAACCGATGTATTTCGTCAAGAAAAAGTATCTTTTTATTTATTGTTAAATTATTATTAGTATTTATTATTTTTTTAATATCATCTTTACTGGCCGATACTGCCGACATTTCGTACAAATCGGCATTAGCTTCTTTGGCTATAATTTTAGCCAAGGTAGTTTTCCCCACTCCCGGTGGTCCCCAAAAAATCATGGAAAAAATTTGATGATTTTCAATTGCAATTCGTAAAGGTTTATCTTTACCCACCAAATGTGATTGACCCACAAAATCTTTTAAAGATTTTGGTCGCAACATCATCGCTAGTGGTTGTCCAGTTTGTGTATTCATTACGGGTTTTATTTGGGTAAGTAAATATAAAATATTTATTACTTAATGTCAATCAACAAAAACTATATTATCTTTTTTTTAGGAAAATAGTACAGTGCCCCGACAGTTAAAATTGCACAAGCAAAATATACTGGTCGGGGAAAATAATTTACCAAACTTCCAATTAACGCAGGTCCTACCACTCGGCTCAAACTAGAAATTCCTTCATACGCTCCCATAATTTCTCCCTCAGGATCTTTACTATCCACCGTCGACAATAATGTTGGTAAAAATACTGAAAATAAACTACTGCCAATTGATAACACAAATATAGCTATTGCCATAAACCAAATATTAGGACTTATTGCAATTAATGCCGTACCCAAGGCTGAAATTATAATTCCCATCTTTGCGTATTGATGTATATCTTTACTTTTATGGCTCGACAAATAACCTTGAACTATCAAACTTACAACACCCAAATAAACAAACAAATAACTATTATTTTGGGGACTAAAATTAAAAAGTTTATCGGTAAAAAATGCCAATGTTGTTTGAAAACCCGACATCGCCATCATCACTATAAATTGCACAATTAAAATTTGTTGAATCACCGGATGTTTAAAAATCTCCATAAAATTAGCAATCGAAAACTTTCGGCTACTAATTATTTTCCCGTCTCGATGTGATTCATCCAAAAATAATTGAGTTAGGATCAGTGAAAACGCACACAACCCCGCTCCCACCAAAGCTGGCAACATTGACGTCCCCCCTATACTAAAAAATATTCCTCCTAGTCCGGGTCCAATTATTAATCCTAGTCCAAATGAAATTCCAATAATTGCCATACCTCGCGATCTATTTTCTTTGGTAGTTATATCGCTAATATAAGCCCGCGCTGCCGTTATATTTCCCCCCGTAAATCCATCAATTAATCGTGACAACAATAATATCCAAAAGTTTCCTGCGAAAGCAAACATGATATATGCCAAAACCGTTCCAGCTTTCGAAATTAACAATATTGGTTTACGACCGTATCGATCTGACAAATTTCCCAAAATAGGCGCCGAAATAAATTGAGCCATGGCATACGATGCCACTAACAACCCCAACCAAAATCCTTTAATTCCTAAATTAACACTCAGTGTCGGTAACAAGGGAATAATTATTCCAAAACCAATCAAATCCGTCAAAATAATCGTAAAAATAGTGAACATCGCTTTCTTATTCATAGAAAATAATATTATACTTTACATAATGTCAAAACAGCTGATATTTTTAATAATTATTTCTATTCTTTTACGCCTAATCTCACTCAATCAGTCTCTCTGGCTAGACGAAGCTATCTCAGCCAATGTTGCCAAAAATTTTACTTATCAAAATATTGTGACTCAATTTTCCCCCCACGATTTTCATCCTCCGCTTTTTTATTTAACTCTCAAAGCCTGGTCGTCAATTTTTGGATTTAGTGAAATTAGTTTAAGGTCACTTTCTATTTTATTTTCATTAATCACCATTTTTTTAGTTTATAAATATTTTGGTTTTTGGCCTTCCCTTTTACTTTCTATAAATCCATTATTTTTATATTATTCCCAGGAAGCTCGTATGTATTCTATGGTGACACTATTTGTTTTTTTAAGTTACTTATCATTTAAAAAAAATAATATATTTTTATATTTTATTTTTACTTTTTTTTCTCTCTTTATTTTTTATGGTTCAATTTTCTTCTTTGCCTCAGTTTGTCTCTATTTTTTATTCAAAAAAGATTACAAAAATTTTATTATTTATTCATTAGCCCAAGCTTTAGCCCTACTTTGTCTCTTCCCTCTATTAATTACTCAATATCAAAATTCTCGCGAGATGTTAAAAAATGTTTTAAATTGGTCCTCAGTTTTAGGTCCGGCCAATTTAAAAAATTTACTTTTAATTCCCATCAAATTTACCTTGGGTCGAATATCTTTTTATCCCAAAATTATTTATTATTTAATTTCTTTTGTTTTGGTTATTCCACTGTGGTCAATCATAATTTTTAAATCACTAAAACCAACTAAAATATCTTTTATCTTTTGGTCAACCTTATTTATTGGTTTTGTCTTTTCCTTGTTTACTCCTATGTTTCAGTATTTTCGCTTTCTTTATTTGGTTCCCTTAATGTGTATTATTTTAAATAAAAATTATTTTTATAGTGTAATATTTTTAATTTTTTCTAGTATTTATTTATTTATGCCACAATTTCATCGGGAAGATTGGAAATCCTTGTCAAAATCATTACCAAATATTATTTATATGATTCCTTCTGCCAGTGATCCCGTCAAATATTATAATTCAAATATAATAATTAAAGATTTATCAATTTCTCCAACCGAAAAATCAATTACCGTCATTCCCTATATCACTCAAGTTCATGGCTTAAATTATCAAAATAATCTCTCAAAATTAGGCTATCAAAAAACATCTGTCAATAATTTTCGTGAGTTAACTACCGAAACCTGGTCTAAATAATATCCGAAACTTGAATCTTTTTAAACTGTCCCGGTTCTAGGTCACCCAAAGTTAATTTTCCAATTCGCACTCGAGCCAGTCGCCTAACTCTATATCCTGCTTCCCAACAAATTTCTCGTATCTGTCGTTTTTTTCCTTCATACATCACAATCCAAAACATATTATTTCGCGATTTTATTATTTTATTTATACCCACATTTAATCGGGCCGGCTCAATATTTTTATCAATTGTCACTTCATATTCCTTTTCCAAATGAAATTTCGGATGGGTCAATTTCAGTGCCAAATCACCATCGTTAGTTAAAATCATTAAACCTTCGGATTCGCGATCTAGTCTACCTATTGGGTATAATCTCGTTTTAGTTTTAATCAAATCAGTCACTTTTTCTCGACCAAATTCATCACTCGCCGTTGATACCAATCCAATTGGTTTATAAACCGCAAAATATTCTTTCTTTTCAATTTTTCCCACAGGTTTACCATCCACAATTACGTTTTCATCTCCATTTAGTTTCATCCCTACTGTCGCCACTTTACCATTTACCAATACGTGGCCTTCAGATATCAAATAATCCGAAGCTCGTCGTGAGGCTACTCCCACCTGTGCCAAATATTTATTTAAACGAATCATGAGTAATTATATCCTTTATAATCAATTATGGATAAATACAATGCTACTTATGTTTCTCACTCTTCAATTTCTACTTTTTTGACTTGTCCTCGCGCTTATTTTTTAAAAAATGTTTACAAAGATCCAAAAACTGGTCATAAAATAAAAATAATGTCGCCCCCCTTGGCTTTAGGTCAAGCGGTTCACGAAGTCATTGAATCGTTATCTGAAATTAAAACTGATTTACGATTCAAAACTCCATTGTTAGAAAAATTTGAACACGTCTGGAAAAAATTATCAGGTAAAAGTGGGGGATTTTGGGATAAAGATACTGAATTTTCTTATTATTCTCGGGGACAGGCAATGTTAGCTCGAGTTCAAAATAATCCCGGGCCAATTGGTGATTTAGCCATTAAAATTAATCAAGATTTACCTCAGTATTGGTTATCCGAAAAAGACAATATTATATTGTGTGGCAAAATCGATTGGTTAAAATATTATCCCGATACTGATACGGTGGAAATTATTGATTTTAAAACTAGTAAATACGACGAATCCGAAGACTCTCTTCAACTACCTATTTATCATTTATTGGCCACTCATTGTCAAAGTCGGCCAGTTACGGCTGCCTCGTATTGGTATTTAGAAAGTAGTGACACTTTAACCCCCAAAAAATTACCTGATTTGATTGAAAGTGAGGCAAAAATTTTAAAAATAGCTCAAAAAATAAAATTGCACCGTACTTTACAGAAATTTGATTGTCCTCATGGTTTGGAAGGTTGTCGTGATTGTCGGCCTTACGAACGGGTTCTTAAGGGTGAAGCTGAATATGTCGGTATTGACGACTACAAAGCCGATGTCTATATTCTCCAAAAATCCGCCGAAACCACCGGAAGCAAGATTTTGTAATATATGTTATAATATAGGATATGACCAAAGCAGTTATTGAAGTTTTAAATAACTACAAACCTCAAGAAATATTAACTCTTGATGAACATATTAGAAATAGTAAAAAAATCCGTTTTTACGGTGAATATAATAAAAGTGTAAAAGTTGTTTGTATTCATGGAGATACTCCAGATAGTAATCTTGTCATAAATATTGATGATCAAGAAATAACAGTCCCAAAAAATCAACTCGAAAATATATTAATAAACAACAATTTTAGTTTAAAAGTTACTCATTGCTAATTTATTTTCTGTCACTCGCCACGGGCAAAACCACTCCCGCTTCAACGCTATCATTAGCGCTCGATCGAGTATCCATTGCTTTATTACCCACCGCATAAATTAAATATCCCAATACTACGGCACATACTATTGCCACCCAAGTTGGCAACTCTTGATTCCACATTTTTTTGTTTGATTTTACTTTTTTCATATAATCTATATTGATGTATTTAGGCTCCCCTGTCAAGGGGAGCTACCACGCAGCAGCGGGGTTGAGGGGTTTAAAACAACCCCAATTGTGGTTCTTCAACTTTAATTGGATAAGAGAAATCGACGGGAAAAGTTCGCACCGTGTTCCATTTATCTTTAAATTTTAGTTGTTTATTTTTCATTCCAAAATCATAAACCTCTTTGGTGACCTGTACATCCGCCTCACAATATTTTTTCAATTTTGCCAGTGACTCTTTGGTATGTTCTGCCCAATATTTAACTGCATTTAGTCCATGATCAATTTTGGTATGTCCCAAAGTTTGTTCCGCTATCGCTCCCAATCCCACTCTAAAATCCAGGGCATTTTTTACATGATCCATAATGTCAAAATGATTTAGTTTTTTAAAATCAAATGGAGCCAATGGTGCCATCGCTGGTACATCAAAATGAAGTGAATTAAAACCAATAATTCTATCAGCATTACTAAATTTTGCCCACATCAAGGGAAAATCTTCTTCCCAAAAACTATACATTTGTCCCGATATTTCGGAAAAATAATTATCCACTTCTCGAACATAAACCGAAATTATCGAAATTCCCAAATCCGCCGGATTATTACCCTCTATATCTTCAAAAATTTTTTTGGTTTCAATATCAAAAAATACTTCCTTAATCATAAGTTACTCAGCATATCACAAATCAATTTTAGTTTCCAAACGCGATAAAGTCGCCCACTTTTTGTCCCAAAAAACAACTCCCTGGAATTATGGTTCCCTCCCCATATTTATCATTAACTAGTTTTAATCCTCGATCAATTTTTCTTAATTTTTCTCCTTCTCCAAAAATATCTATTTGTATTCCATTTTTAACTTCCGGTTCACCAGCTATTAGTATCACTTTTGACACTTCATCATTAAAATTATTTTTAATTTTTAAAGTTGCATTTTTGTATATTTCCCAAGTTCCATCAACTGCCACTGGCAATTTAACAATTTTTTGCCACCAATAATTTTTACATCGTAAACATAATATTATTTTTTTTGCCTTCCGTTTTCTTTTCAATAATTTTTTACTAATTTTTACTGCTATTTGATAAATAATTGGTAATAAATCAATTTTATTTTTTGCCTTAATTTTTAATGAAAATATTCCCGAATATGTTTTTTCAATCAATCGGTCTTTGCCGTCAACTTCTACCCCTCGTAATCGTTGATACCAATAACTTGCTATTACCGAGTGAAAAATTGATTTCAATTTATTAATATCGGCTTTATAAAAATCCCACACATCTTCAATCCCATTAATTTGTAATCGTAATTTTGTCCGCCAATTAATTCCATTTAATTTTTGCAAATCCAAACCTTTATAAGTTTTTTCAAAATTATTATTATCAACCACTACCAATCCATTCGGCTTTTGTAAGTTTGATGCTGTCTTAGCCAAAAAGCGATTTGGTCCAATTCCAATTGAAACTGTCAACCACGATCCAATATCAGTTGCAATTTTATTTTTAATTTTTATAGCCGTTTTTACCAAATCTTTTTCTTTCGTTTCTTTAAAATTTAGGGTAAATTCATCAATCGATTTGGCCACCACTTTTGGACAAAAATAATCCAAAACCTTTTTTAATTTTTTATTTATGTCTCGATATTTTTTAATATCTGGTTCACAAATTATAATGTTGGGACAAATTTTTAAAGCTTCTCCCACTTTAGTTCCGGTTTTAATTCCCAAAATTTTCGCCTCTCGCGATGCTGCCAAAATGACTCCATATTGACTATTATAAGCGGCCACTGCTACTGGTTTCCCTTGTAACAGGGGATTGGCCAATTGTTCGATCGAAGCAAAGCACGAATTAATATCGACATGCATTTGCAAGCTAGGACTCTCCATCGGCCACCTCCGCTAGTTTCCAATGCAAGTTTTCCGTATCCAAAATTAGTTTAAAAAAAATATCTCGTGAGGTTACACAAAATTCATGAAGTAATTTTTTACCTTGATAATACTGATGGTGCATCCCGACCTTATCAATTCTATAATCCCTATTTTTCCATTGAATTTGTACAGGGTAAAGTTTATTTTGATAATGATTAAAATCCATCATTACCGACACCCCTTCGTTTATTTTTTGAATCATAACCCATACTAACCGAAACTAACCCGAAGAGTCAATAGGTCAAATATATTTATAATCCAAATTCCATTTCCAGTCTGGCTCGTATTCCCTCCTCAACATTTTTGTTTGAAAAACTTACCTTTTTTGACATGTCATCGACAACACAATTAATAATTATATTCTTTTCATAGTTATCAATTTTTTTATACATTTCTTTGGTTATTAATTTTTTGCAATTAACATAACTTAGTGCCATTTCATTGTTTACCCAATTCTTTATCAAAAAATATCCAACAAGCATAAGAACGAGCACAGAAAATAATACTAAAATTAACGTAGGTTTTAGTTTATTGTTTAGTTTTTTATTTTTTGACATAAAATCATTATATATCTAATTATTCAAAATAAAACTCCGAGCTTTTACTCGGAGTTTAGGAATTAATTAATAATTGTTTTATTCCACAATAATTTTACCCCACATCCCATTGGCGCGGTGTTGACCCACACTACAATAATATTCAAATGTGCCAGTTTTATTAGCTACAAATTCTACCGACTCCGATTGTCCTGTAGGGATTTGTTTAGTAGCCACCCCAAACTCATCAATTCTAAAATCGTGAAATCCTTCAGTATTTGTAAAATTAATTTTTACTTTGTCATTAAGTTTTACTCTAATTTCTTTAACATCGTAGGCATAATTTAATCCTTTAATTTCAAAAGTTTTATCAGGCACAAATGCGGTTTGTCCCAAAACTTGTGGTTTTTGTTTTGATTTAAAAACAAAACCAATACCAAAAACTATTAACAATACTCCAACAACTATCCCTATATTTTTCATATAATTTAAAATCCTAAATTTTTATTAACCAATAATATTTTAATTCTCCCTGGGACAACTTCTTTATTAATTATCAACAATTTA
>JAHFKH010000006.1 GCA_023245435.1 Candidatus Shapirobacteria bacterium
AAGTGTTAAATGGTGGATCACTTAATGGAATATTTTATTGGTTGGGGGAAAGAAGATTTAGTTATACATCAATTGGAGTGGCACAAATTTCGTATTTGGGACAAGGGTTGATACGAGCTTATGGGACATTTTCGCATCCGAATTCATTAGCGGGATTTATGTTAGTTTCATTGATTGTATTTATCCAAAATAAAAAACATAATTGGATATATTGGAGTGTGGTTTTTTGTGGATTGTTGGGATTGTTTTTGAGTGGAAGCCGGACGGTGTGGGGAATACTAATTATCCTTTTAGTATTAAACTTAAAACTTAAACATCAAAATTTAAAACAAAAAATAGGAGGAATGTTAATATTTGGAGGAATTATGGCTTTGGGATTTGGTTTGATTTCAAATAATTATCGAATATCGGATTTTATTGGAGGATGGGATAGTGAAGGAATGGCAAAGCGTGGCGGATTGATGATTGCGAGCTTGAATATGATAAAGGATCATCCTCTATTTGGGGTAGGTGCAGGAAATTTTTTGGTGCAATTGCCAGAATATCAAAGAAATAGTGGGGTGTTTTGGCTACAACCGGTACACAACATATTAATGTTAATTATTACTGAATTCGGTTTGGTTGGATTAATCATATTAATAAAGTTGACAGTTACGAGTTTTAAGTTACGAGTTAACAGTTAAACAACTTTGATTATTTTGGGAATAATACTGGTGACAGGGATGATGGATCATTATTGGCTAACATTGCCACAGAATAACTGGCTTTTGTGTATTATATTAGCGATAATATAATCATGTTGAAAATTCCCCTATTAAATACGATTGTGCAGATTTTGGGAAAAATGGTGATGGTGGGAATATCATTACTAACAACGGGAATGTTGACCCGAGGTTTGGGGATTAAAACATACGGTGAATTTATTTTAATTACCTCACTTTTAATTTTCTTTGACACTTTGTCGGATTTTGGAACAAAGATTATTGGGGTACGGGAAGCGGCTCGTGAGGTTGATGAAAAAAATTCCCAAAAGGTATGGATAAATATGGCGGTGTTGCGGGTATTTTTGGCTTTATTTAGTTTTGGTTTGGGAGTAGTGTTTGTTTATTTGTGGCCTGATTTGGCTGAGGTTCGATTTGAAGCTATAGTGGCGTTTGCCATGATTTTGTTTACTTCTATTGCTGGGTCACTGGAAATGGTGTGGCAAACAAAGCAAAGAATGGCAGAAAAAGTATTGGTGGAAATATTATTTCCGACGGTGTTTTTGATTGGATTTATTTATTTTGGAGCTAATTTGGGTTTGGTGGGAGTATTTTGGTTGTATTTGGTAGCACGAATTTTGACTTTGGGATTGGGTTTAGGACGATTACGAAAATCGTTTAATTTTAATTTGATTGACAAACAACTAATTTTTAAATTGATGTCGTTAAGTTGGCCGATGGGAGTGTATTTGTTGTTGTTTACGGCCTATGATAGGGCAATTGATGCAACGATGATTTCACGATTTTTGGGTAAACCGGAAGTGGCTATGTATGGCCTGGCTTATAAAATTTACAGTTCCCTACTCCAGCCGGCGTATTATTTGATGAACAGTTTATTCCCAGTGCTGTCGTCAAATGTAACAGGTAAAAAAATATTATTTGGAAAATCATTGCTAATTATGGTGGTAGCTTCGGTGGGAGTAATTGTGGGGGTACAAATGTTGGCACCACTAATGGTAAATATTTTGGGCGGGAGTGAATTTGGAGGGTCGATACCAGTGTTACGTTTATTAATATTTGCAGTGTTTTTCTCGTACATTGGGCATTTATTGGGTTTTGGTTTGATTTCAAAAAATGGACAAAAAGAAATGGTGATTTTGGGAATATTTGTTTTAGTGTTTAATTTTGTGGCTAATTTGTGGGCTATCCCCCGTTTTGGAATGATGGGGGCGGCTGGTGTGACAGTGGCGAGCGAAGCGAGCGCGATGATACTGATGGGATGGTTTCTACTGAAAAAGTCAAAAATTAAAACTTAAACATCAAAACTTAAAATCACCCCTGCCCTGCCGTTGCAGGGCTTTCCCCTCTTTGACTAAAGAGGGGATTTTTTTGATTTTTGATATATTCATATATGTAACGTATGTACAAATTTTGTATTTTTCACATCACTTGATACAGTATCAACAGGGTTCCAACGTAAATTGACAATAATAACCGCGTAATAACCGAATGTTTACCGCAAGAGATTGTAACCAAAATCGGCTAGAATAGAGTATGGTGGTAGAAACGCCCAGCGCCCTTATTTATGGAAGTGATAATTTTGTAGCCAAAAAATTGGGAGAATTGTTGGTAAGTAGGGGAATATTGGTGTCGTGGGATGATGATGAAGTGGGGAGACCTTTGTATTATTTTGATTTTGGGGGAGGGGAGAAAAGATATGAGGAAATGGGGGAAAAGAGAGTAAAGATATGCAAGGTAGGCATAAATTACGAATTAAAAATTACGAATTACGAATTAAAAAATAATTTAGATTTTAGACAAGTTGATTTACATAATGTTTATGGGTTGGGGATGGGGAAGGATTGGTTTTTGGGAAAAGCGCTAGATTTGGCGGCTAGAAATAAGAATTTAATTTTGCCTAAATATGGAGAAAAATTTAGATTGTTGGCGGTAGAAGATGCGACTGAAGCAATAATGCGAGCAGTAATAATGTCGGGAACTGCGGGAAAAACTTTTGAAATTGCTGGTGGAGAAATTACTTCTAAAGAAGTGGCAACGTGTTTGATTGATTTGGCAAAGATGACGAGAACTGAAATAATGGAACAAACCCCTCCGTCCTCCGGACACCTCCCCTTGACAGGGGAGGGGGGAGAGGAAACCGTTTTTGAAGAAAGTGCGAGGGTGTTGAGATGGAAACCGGTAGTTAAATTTAGAGAGGGAATAAAAGAAGTAGTGGCAGAATTTGTGGCCAGAATTGATGAGGAAGCACGTAATAAAAAGAAAATTACGAATTATGAATTACGAATTACGAATGAGAAAAAAGAAGATAATTTTGAAAACAAAGAAAGATTTATTGTTAAGGCGGAAGTGGAGGAAGAGGAAGAGAATGATCAATTAAAAATTACGAATTACGAATTAAATACAGAAAAAGAAGAAAAAGAAACGGAGAAATATATTGAGGAGGATGAGGTGGAGGAAGAGGAAGAGGAGACGGTGGGGAAAAAGATTGAATGGAAAAAGGTGGAGCCAATTAAAAATAGTTACGAGTTACGAGTTACGAGTTACGAGTTAGAGAAACCGAAAGAAATAACAATTTCCAAACCTACAATTTCCAAACCCCAGCAGTCGCGGAGCGGGCAAATTCCAAATGATCAAGCTCCAAAAAAAATTGACTTTCCATGGAAGATAGTGGGAATGATTTTGGGGTCGATAGTGTTGATAACAATAATGGTTTATGGATGGTTTTTGTGGGGGGTAGTGGATACGGCCCTGAGCTTGGAAAAACCAATAAAGTTGCTGGAAAACAAACAAATAAATGAAGCAAAAAAAATGGTGGAAAAATATCAACAAAAGAATAAAAACTTGGCTGGGTTTTGGGGTGAATCAAAACTGGGAGAAATAATTAAAATATCGGACGAAGTGCTAAATGTTGAGGGAAGAATATGTAATTTGGCCGAATCGATGGAAAAAATTAATGGAGCTATTTTTGAGGAAAAAACAATTGATTATAAATTAGAATTAACAAACGTTTCGAATAATTTATTGGAAATTGAAACTAAAATTGGAGTAATTCAAGCTCGACTGGAAGGAGTGAGAAAATGGGTTCCGGGACGATGGCGACCACAAATTGATAGTGCCAGTAATTTGATTTCCAAAAATGGGGAATTGATTACAAAACTACGACAAATGGTGGGAATTTTGCCGGAAGTTTTGGGTCTTGATGGAAAAAGACGAGAGTATTTGGTGTTGTTGCAAAACGAAATGGAATTGAGAGCAACGGGGGGATTTATTGGATCGTATGGAATTTTGAGTTTTGAAAATGGACGATTGGTGTCATTTGACATAAAAGATGTTTATGAAGCAGATGGACAATTGCAAGGTCACGTGGAACCACCGGAAGAAATTAAAAAATATTTGGGAGAAGCGGCGTGGTTTTTGCGTGATTCAAATTGGAAACCGAGTTTTCCGGAAGCGACAAAAGATATTCAGTGGTTTTTTGAAAAAGAGACAGGGAGAAGAGTTGATGGGGTAATTGGAATAGACTTGGCGGTAGTTAAGGAAATGATTAATGCTACTGGTGAAATATTTGTGCCTGATTTTAAAGAAAAAGTAAATAAAGATAATTTGTATGAACAGGCAGAATATTATTCGGAGTCAAAATTTTTCCCAGGATCGGTGCAAAAAGCGAGTTTTTTGTCGGGAGTGGGGAAACAATTGTTTGAAGAAATTTCAAAATTAAAAACAGGTCAACGATGGACATTGTTGTTGGGAATGGCTAATTCTTTGGAGAAAAATGATTTG
Organism: Candidatus Shapirobacteria bacterium; assembly: GCA_023245435.1. Taxonomy (GTDB): domain Bacteria; phylum Patescibacteriota; class Microgenomatia; order UBA12405; family UBA12405; genus UBA12158. The sequence goes on from JAHFKH010000006.1 coordinate 4,503, forward strand.
CAAATAGTGTTAAATGAGCCGGTAGCAAATCAAGTAATTAATGATTTGGGTTGGGACGGGGAAATATTTGGAGGAAAATGTAGTACTGCGGCTTGCTATGCGGATTATTTATTTGTGGTGGAATCAAATTTGGGTGTTAATAAGGCAAATTATTTTTTGTATCGATCGATGGAACAAAAAATTGATATTAAGGAAACGGGAATAGAAAGAATTTTGAGAATTAATTATGAAAATTTGGCACGAACAACTAATTGGCCGGGGGGAGATTATAAAAATTATTTGCGGGTGTATTTGCCGTTGGACGTACAAGTGGCGGGAGTGACGGTGACGACAGGAGGAGTACCTCAAGAGATTGCCTTAAATCAGGTTAAAATGACTAATATGTATGGTAAACGAGAGTTGGGATTTTTGGTAACAGTACCAATTTCAAAAAAGGTGGTGGTGGAAATAAGATATGGAAGTAAACTTGATCAGATGAAAGATAAATTTTCGTATTTGCTGTATATTCAGCGACAACCGGGATTTGGCGATACGGGAATGATTAATTTGGTGTCAGTGCCAACAGGCTGGCAGCCAATGCAGGTACAACCAGCGGCGAGTGTGGTAGGAGGAAAATTGTTATTTAATCAAAAATTAGAGTCGGATATTAAAATGGGAGTGGAGATGGCGAAATAATTTACAATTATAAATTACGAATTACGAATTAAAAAACATCGAAACTTAAAACTTAAAAATGAATAATTTTAGATCAAAATCACCCCCTGACCCCTCTTTGACTAAAGAGGGGAGAAGAAATTTTGTAAGAAAAACGGAAGATTTTGTGTGTGGGAATTGTGGAAATAAAGTAACGGGGGATGGATATACGGATCATTGCCCTAAATGTTTGTGGGGAAAACATGTGGATGAAGAAATTCCGGGAGATAGAGCCTCAGATTGTCAAGGTTTGATGAAACCGATTGGAGCAGAAATGAAGATCTCAGATGTCAGATATCAGATAAAATATAAATGTACAAAGTGCAGACATATTTTTAATGTTAGAGAAGGAAAAGGTGATAATAGAGAGTTGTTGATGGAACTATTAAATAATTAAAAATTAAAATTTATACATCAAAACCCCTCACCCCGGTGTTCACCGGGGAGCTCCCCTTGACAAGGGAGCCTAAGATATATTTTGTGATGATATAATCATTAGCTATGAATATTTGGGAAAAAATTAAAACTTCAAACTTAAAACTTAAAAATAAGAAAAAGTCCGTAAAAAAGACAGGAAGTAAAATTGACAAAGATATTTTGAAGAATTTGCCACCCGGGGTAAAAATTCATCGAATTGAAATTGGACCGAAACAAATTTTACTATTTATTTTAACTTTTGTTTTGATTTTTTGGGGAATATCGGCCATTGCGCAATTGATAGTGGGTGATAGTGTAAAACGAGCATCGTTATCAGAAGTATTGACGGAAATTAAGGCTGATAAGGCTGAAGAAATTACGGTGATGGACAATGAAGTACTAGTAAAAGTTAAGGGTGACCCCGCCGTAGCGGGGCAGGGGAAAACATTGGTGGCTTCAAAAGAAGGAACAGGATCGATGGCGGATATTTTGCAAAAAGCAGGAGTGTCCTTGGATAAGGTAAATTTTAAAGTAGAAAATAGAACCGGTTGGAAAATGTTGGGTGATATTTTGACAATGTTATTGTCAGTGGGAATCCCAATATTATTTATTTTATGGTTTTTTAAAAGTCAAAGTGGAGGAGCGGGCGGAGGAATGTTTGGTTTTGGAAAATCGACAGCTAAATTATTTATAAAAGGAAAACAAAGTACTAAATTTGCCGATGTGGCAGGGGTTGAAGAAGCCAAAAAAGATTTGGAAGAGGTAGTAGATTTTTTGAAAAATCCGGAAAAATATAAAAAAGTAGGGGCGAGAGCACCCCGAGGAGTACTGTTGGTCGGTCCGGCGGGAGTCGGTAAAACATTGTTGGCTAAAGCAGTGGCGGGAGAAGCTAATGTACCTTTTTATTCGATGGCGGGATCGGAATTTATGGAAATGCTGGTTGGGGTGGGGGCCAGTCGTGTCCGTGATTTATTTAGTACCGCAAAAAAATCCGGTAAAGCAATTATTTTTATTGATGAAATTGATGCGATTGGCCGAGTACGCGGAGGCATGGATGGAGGACACGGGGAAAGAGAACAAACCCTGAATCAAATTTTAGTGGAGATGGATGGTTTTGATACGAATACGGCGGTGGTGGTGTTGGCAGCAACTAATCGAGGTGATTTGCTGGACCCTGCTTTGATGCGACCAGGGCGTTTTGATAGAAGAGTGGTATTGGAAATGCCTGATTTGCCGGCAAGAATTGGAATAATTAAAATTCATGCTAAAGGTAAACCATTTGTAGAAAATATTAATTGGGAAGCGGTAGCGAGACGGACAGTAGGATTTTCGGGGGCGGATATTGAAAATATGTTAAACGAAGCGGCAATAAAAATTGCTCGAGAAAATAGATTGTTGATTACAATGGCGGATATTGAAGAGTCGGCGCTAAAAGTTAAAATGGGATCGGAAAAACGGAGAGATCAAAGCGATGAGGATAAATTGATGACGGCTTATCATGAGGCCGGACACGCGATTGTAAATTATAAAGAGGACTTGGACACGGTAACCAAGATTTCGATTGTTTCACGGGGAATGGCACTGGGTTTTACCCTAATTCCACCCAAGAAAGATATTGTTCATCAAACAAAATCAAAATTAATAAAAACTATGGCAATGGCGATGGGGGGAAGAGCGGCGGAAGAAATTGTTTTTGGAGATATAACCACTGGAGCCAGTAGTGATATATCACATGCAACTAATATTGCCCGCGATATGGTGATTGAATGGGGAATGTCACCTTTGGGACCAATTAATTTGGGACCACAAATTGATATGGATGATTTTGGAAAAGCCTGGATGGAGCCCTCAAAAATTTCGGATTCGATGCAGGCAAAAGTGGATGAAGAAATTAAAAAATTAGTTAATAGTGCTTTGGAAGAAGCAACTAAAATATTGACTAAAGATAGAAAAAAATTAGATGAAGTAGCAAAGTTGCTAGTCGAAAAAGAAAGTTTGGATGAAGCGGAGTTTGAAGAGATAATGAAAAAATAATTTATTTTTCCTCTTCGAGATTTATTATTCTTTGTAAAATGGCGAGGGAACCGAGATAAACGGGTTCGAGACCGTTGAGATTGAGAGAACCGGCACCAAGGTTTTTGGCCTGAGAATAGGGAGTATCGGAGGTGTAGTTGATAACTCCTAAATCAAAAGGGGCGGAATTTAGATCGACAATAGTGCTACGGGGAGTTTGTTGGTCATAACAAGCTTCGGTAACCGCATTTAGATATGGACCGGTTTCCATTTCCATAACGGTTAAATTATTTTCGGAATATTTATCAATTAAAGCTTGATTTTCAAGAAAAGTTCCAAGAACAGAAACTGATTTTTGATTGGTTAAAATTGAACCTTGATTGTTGGGAAAAGGAAAAAAAGAATTGAAACAATTTTTAAAAATATAGGAATTTTGAGTATGCTCGTCAAAATTTAGACGAGGAATTTGGATGTCACCAATTTCGGAATTTAAAACGGCGGCTTTGCCTAAAATATAAACACCGTGAATATCATTGATGTTTTCCAAAATTTCGGAAAGAACGTGATAAGCAGCAAAACCCAATGGATAATCAATATTGATAATTAAAGCATCGGAGTCAGAAATTTTTTGGTGTTTGGTGATTTTTAAACGAGAGTCAAAAAATTTTGATTTGGTAAATGATTTGAGGGGAAAAATTTGGAGGGTGGAATTTAAATAATGGGTGGGGGGAATAGATAAAATATTTAATTTTTTTTGAAGTTTTTGCCAATCATCTTGGTATTTTTTGTCATCGACCATGTATTTTGAAAGATAATATAAAAAATCATTTTGGTGTAAAAAAGATTCGGAAGTTTGAATATTTTGCCAAATATTTTGAAGATCGGGATGATGAGTTGAGGCAAGGTTGAGTAATTTTTTTTGATTTAATACGGCATGACCGGTAATTAAATTTAAAAGCGAGTGGGTGTTACTCGACACAAAATAAACGCGCCGGTGAGGAAGATGCATACCAATAGTAGATGAGGCAATATTTTTCCACCAGTGTTGGGTGGTTTTGGTGTAATCAATCCACGATCCGGCTAGTAAACGAAGACGTAAATTGTGGTGAAAATGGTAAATACGACTAAAACGAACATGACATTTTGGACCGAGAGCAATACAAAGTTTTTGCCAATCTTCGGGTGTAATATTTAAAGTTTGACTAATAGTTTCGTCACGAATAGCCTTTTTTAATTGTCGTAAATGAGGATAATGGAGCTTGAGTAAATGATGAAATTTGTTCCACTCGCTTTGATAGGCAACGAGAAGATTGACGATATCATCAACGTCAGAAATTGAAGAAATAATACTGGCCAGGGTTTGAGTGGAGGGATGATAATAGCGAACTCGGCGACGGGCGGTGGGGGGACATTTGGACCACGAAGTAATGTCTTGGTAACCGGCGGTGGCAAAGACATCGGCACTTTGACCCATAACCACTAATTTGGTTTTGTCGATATCGGTGGGGAGACGTAATAAGGTGTAAACTAAGGCAGAAATGTCGATAACATCGGGTTTATCGCCAAAAGGGTGAAGGATAGAATCCATTTTTAAATGGGAATTGGTGAGGGAATTGACGGTGATTTCGAGACTAGATTTGAGGGCGCTCCGATACGAGCGGACATTTAATTCGATGGATTCGATAGAGGACATAAATACAGTATAAACATAAAACTTAAAACTTAAACATCAAAAAATAAAAAACCCTTCCGATCCCGCCACTGCGGGACCACCTTCACTTGACCCTCCAAAGGCGGGCAGGCAGGGCAATTATATTTATATTACGAATTACGAAATCACCCCTTTCCCCTCTTTGACCAAAGAGGGGGATATAAATCATGTTATAATTTGGGCATATATGGCAAAGATAGATAGTTTGGCGGGTAGACCTATAAAAGAGGTGGTATTTTTGGGTAATAAAGTGGCAGAAACGGATTATCAGAAAGGAGTAGTGGCTGTGGCACAAGAGATTGTTACTGATGTTTTTAATGTACAAAATCAAAAACAAAGGACTGATAATATAAATTCTTTGGTTAATGGAATATCGGATGGAAAATTTAATACTGTAAGTGAAGTTGAAAAGGAAATTAATAAAAGTGGTGGTAAAAATGCCGATGTAATAAATACTAAAAGTGTTTTGTGTGATTCTTTGCTGTTGGCGATGAGAGATGGTGGGGTGCCAGCTTGTACTAATGCCTTAAATACGGGAGATGTATCGAAAATTGAGACAGCTTTGCCTCGTGAACTTCGTGATTGGGGAAGAGATGTAAGAAATAGACATATTGATGATACAAACATAACGGCTATATTAGATCAACTTTCTACTATAACTAGATTTACAAAAAAGGAAGATAAAATTAAATATTTACAAAATGCAGGGGAAAAATTATTAACTCTAAAAAATGTTCCACAAGAACAATTAGATTTAGCAACTAATGCTATAGGAGTTTTATTTGATCAGGCCGAGAATCCGACTGGTAACAGTATGGAAAGTAAGGGGTTGGCAGAATTATCAGCGACATTAAAACAATCTGGAGATGCACAAGAGCGTTTAGCACGACAGCAGTTGTTGTTTAACGATACAATGGAAAAAAAGTGGTTTAGTGATCAGTTAATGTCTAAATCAACTGCTTCCAGCGCTCCACAGTTGTGGTATATCGGAAAACCTGATTGGTTGGTTGGTGTTGAAAAATTAGAGGATTGGATTGATATTTTCGAGTTGGCAGGTGCTTGGAGTGCTGAGGTGACTTCAAGAAGAAAAGGTTTTGGTGGTGATTTTAAAAATAGTTTTGAAGATGTACAGAAAATATTATTAAATCGTGGGGTTATTCAGGAAAAATTTATGAAGTCTTTGTATGAAAATAAAAACTTAGGTTTTAAAGAAGCTTTGGAAATGACAGTTAATGAATTATTTGTTTGGGAAGAGCATAAAAGAATTAAAGGTTTAAAAGGTACTGAGACTGAATATATAGAAATTCCTGTCTTTAATTATGAAAAAAAGGAAAATCCGACAACCAAAAAACTGGAATGGAATAAAGAATCTCCTTCGAGACAGGTAGATGAATTTTTGAATGATTCGGGAAAATATAAGAAAAATTTATCAATAAGATTGGTTACTGCAATGAGAAAACGTGGTGGAGTTTTGGCTAATTATTCTGAAGAACAGGCAATGATTGCTGTGTCGTTGGCTATGGATTTTTTAGAATTAGGAGGAACTTTCGAACTTGCAGACACTTTTAGAAAATTTGATGATGGTTCAGATGCACTCAGAACTGCCTTGAGACCGGATAGAAAGTTGTTAGCGAAAGTAGCTCCTGGGAAAGAACCGGAAATATGGGGAGGTCCACTAATGCAGGCGGCATTGGCAATTAATAAATATGATTCGGAAAAAGCTGTAGATTGGTTAAAAAGAAGAGGAATGTTACCTGGTCTATTGGGTGCATGTATATTGAATAATGAAGTTGTAATTGATGGTGTTAAGATTTCCTTGGGTAAAGCATTAAGCGAAAAGAAAAACATTAAGTTTGAAAATACTGCTAAAGACATAACTTTTGGGATGAAAAAAGATGGACAATTACCCGCGATTGATTTATGGTTATATTTATCTGGAAAGAAACCGTTGGATTTGAAGGCTTATGGACCTGAAATAGATGCGGTTATTAGTGGTTGGTCGAGTGGACTTCGCAATTCTATTAAAACTGCTAGAGAATATGGCGTGGCTGATGTTCCTGATACCTTGGTGGCTGGAGCAATTGCAGGTTCAGCGGGATTATGGCCAGTTTCATATAGACATGATGGATTATATTTAAGGTTGCCTCGTGTAAAAGGACAAATTTATACTAGTTCATATGGGAGATATACTTCCGAGATTATTAGAACATTAGCATTATCTAGTGCAGAGATTGAAACACTTAATAAAACATTTGGTATAGGTGATATAAAAAGAATGTATTTATTAGATAATTTGGAGGCACTATATTCAATCGAAACTGACGGAAGTATTCCAAGTTTTATTAAGAAAGGATTGGTAGAGGCTAAAAAGAATCAAATTGAGACAATGCAGTCAGTGTTGGGAATAAAATAAAAAGCTGAAATTATTTTACCAAATTTCTAACAGTAGTTGACATGGTCTTAGAGAAACCTTCGACGCCAGGTAGCATCTTTCCTAATAATCCTCTATCGCTTCCATTATAGAGACTATCAGCAATTACATTACCAGTTGTACCTTTGGCAAATTTAGATATTGGAGCAAGTGAAGTATCTAGATTTTGTCCTATGGCTTGGCCAAATGGAGATGGTTTGATCATAAAGATGTACTGAGGAATGAGGTCGGGGAGCTTGGAAACTAGAGCTAACCCAGCCATACCAACGGCTGCAGCTAATATAGGAGTATAAAGTGAATTTGAATACCAAATTAAACCTGGCGCCCAAATTGTAGCACCACTAGTATTCATTATGGCATCAGTAATTATAGTTATGATTACAAGAAAAATGGTGACAATGGGAAAAACCATTATATTGGCAAAAATATCGAGAACCCAAGAACTAAATCCCATTTTGGAATTGGGAAAGGCACCCATAAATATTTCGATGGGGGCAGAAATAACTTTGAAAATTATGGTAACGTAAGTTTTGATTAAACCAAAATATAGTTTGATAAGCCAAATACCAACAATAATACTAAAAATAATTGGCAGTATTATGGCACCAATTAAACCACCAACACCGCCACCTAATATTGATCCGAGAGCACTAAAAACTGTATTACCAGCTGCACCAGCAATATTACCAACACTTCCAAGAAAAATACCAGTGATAATACTACCAACCATACCACCTAACAACATTAAGGAAATCCAGTGAGGTGCCGTTAAAAATGACAGAGTTTTGAGAGTGCCCATGTCGGGATTGGCTAAAGTTTTGAAATCAAGAGTTTTGTTGCTATTAAAATAATTAAAAATATCACTAATAATAGGAAAGCCACTACTAGAACTCCACCATTTGCCAGCATCAACAATATTATCGGATAAATTTTTACCTTGAGCATTGAAAAGAACTGAGAGAATTACTCCTAAAATAAGATTGCCAGCATCAATTAATAATCCAGCAATGGCGTAGGAAAAAGTAACTAAAATTAAAGTAGTAATTACGGCAGGAACAGCAGATTGAATAGTAACCACGGCCTGTGGAGAAATTTTGACACGTAAAATAATCATTAGACCAATAACAACAAAGACAATAGAAGATAAAATATAAACAATATTTCGGGCTGCCTTCCACAATGGTAATAAAAATTGAAGTCCGTTAAATCCATAACCTTGGGCGTAGGCGGGTTTACCTAAAACATTGTCCCAAGTTGAGGCAATATATTGAATACCTGAGGCAGGAGGAGTAAAAAGAGAAGCAATCATTTGAGTGCCACTACCAATAGCACCGCCAATAGCTAATTTGGGAAATTTACCTTTACCGGTAGTTTGAAGTTGGCTAAGTTGATCAAAAAATTCTTTGGGAACTTCACCAATTAAACTACGTTGTATAGTCATCGCAGAGCTGGTAATAGAATCCTCGGACCAGCGTTCGAGAGTAGTTTTGCCGGGTTTGGCAGCGTCTTGGAGCTTGAGAAATAAATTGTCAGTAGCGGAAACGGTTGAAGCTGGAGTAGGTGACTGAGCAAAAGCAGGGAAGGCGCTGAGTAAAAATAAAATAATAAATATTTTTTTGAAGGACATTGAATTATTTTAGCATTTTAAAATTTATATTTGTCTTGCCAACTTTGAGGATATAAATATTTGGTCATAACCAAATTGACTTGTTCGGCTTGATTGCCAACATCGGGGGGAGCTTCTTTGTCAACTTTGCTGGTGGCGGGGGTGTCTTGTAGTTTTTTGTAAATTTTTTCGGCTTCAGGGTTGCCGGCGGGAAGAATAAAGGCAAAATCATTGGAAATATTGGTGGCACCATCAACATCATTTTTTTCAGTTAGAAAAACAACATCGTTTTGATAAGAAAAATTCCATTTGGGTTGATCGGTAACCACCCGAACCAAACCTTTGATGTAAGCGATCATAGATATAGGGTTGGGGGTGTCAATACTAACCGCACCTTTAATTTCGACATCTTTGCAATCGAAAGGTTTGGCAAAATCACGAGGAGCAGTAATCGAAGAAACATGATTGGTAAGATAGGTAAAACCGGTAGCTTCAAAAATATTACCACGATTTTGTTTGACTTCTTCGGGATCACCAGGTTCAAAGTTGGGCCACTGACTAGCAACACTGTTGTAATTAGTTAAAATAATTTTTTGATTGGAAACACCAAGGGCTTTCATAGGTAATTGATCGCGAAGAATAGCGTAGTTGGCATCGGATAAAAATTTTATGGAATTGTGATTATGTTTTGAATAATAAGCTTCATAATTTTTGATGACATCGGGATAGGCTTTGGGGGTCATAGTAACGGCGTCTTCAAAAAGTAGTGGGTCAGTATGATAATCCTTGTTTTTGTAATAATAATAAGCAATTTCACCAACTGTCACTGGACGGCAAGTGGTAGAACGATTGATACCATCGGCCATAGCGACCATAGAACCACCACAATCCCAGGCACGTTGAACATCGGCATAATTGCTGTCATCAAGAGTTAGAGTTTTAAACATTTCTTCGAGAGCTTTGCCTTGGATATATTTACGAGTTTGATCGGAAAGTGATTTGTCAAGAAAACCATAACCATCAGAGTCTAAACTTCTAAAATCAGTGGCATTAACTTGTGTATCAGGATCCGGGACATGACGATTTATTTTTGCTTGAAGAAAACGGGGATAATTATTTGACTTTTTTTCATAATCATGTCCACCGTCTAGATTATTGGCATTATAGGGATAAACATAATCGACCCCAACTACATTGCCATTGCTGTCATAAATTTTATCTTTGTCGGCTTCCCAGGAACCACTAACTTCGATGGAATCTTTGCATCGATAGGTTTCGGGGTCTTTGAGTAAATTGGTGTAAGTACTATTAGTGACTCCTTGAGGACCAATTTCTTCGACGACAGTAGCGGGAGGATTGCCATAAAGAGGTTTGTTTACCATTTTGATGGGAGGAAAAATATCCCAGATAGAAAAAGCAAAGGTGGGAAAAACACAAAACTTAAAACTTAAAATATAAAATATAAAGACAATTAAGACTTTTTTCATTAATTAAGACGGAATTTTGAATTCGGTAACTTTGACGCCAGTAAATTGTTCGATAAATAATAATATTAGCCAGGAAACAATCACTCCCACAACACCAATAACGGCATAAGTAAGTGTAGATGAGGCGGCGGCAACGGCTTTGGGGTCATTGTTGGAACGCATATATTGGAAACCACCAACAATAAACATGACAAAAAAAGCAATACCAACAGCGGTAACAATTACTTGAAGAACATTGGTAAAAAGACATTCAAAACCTTGGATAGTGGGGACAGTAGAATCGGTTTTGGAAACACAATTGCTACCCCATTTGGTACCTTGGGCATAGGAAGATGTGGGAAATAATAAAAATGTTAAAAAAAGGAGAATAAATATAGCTTTTGACATAATTAATTATAGCAAGTAAAACCCACCGAAATAAATCAAAACCCATCCTTACGATTAGGAAATCGAAAACCTCCCCTTGACCCTCCATAGGCGGGCAGGCAGGGGAGGTAAAAATATTTTTTATTTTTTTAATAAAGTTTATTTATTAAAAGTGGGAATAGTGAATCCACCTAATAAATCAATTCCAAAGACGATGCCAATTAGTTTCATAATGGCGAAAGCCGCAAAGACGATAGCTAAACCAATGAGAGCATTGGTAATTTGGTTACGAGCAGCTTCGACAGCTTTTTGATCACCTTCAGACATAACCCAACGTAAACCACCAGCAATTAAAATAAAGAAGAAAATTAAAGCGACGGCTAACATAGCTAAAGAAATAGCACCAGAAACAATGCCAGCAACAGTTAAATTGGTGAGAGAAGTAAAATCAGAACCAGAGGGATTGAGAACAACTTTGCCTTGGGCAAAGGCGGGGTGAACAATTAAGCTACTTAGGGCAGTTATTATGTTTGTCATATTGTTTTATTTTAACAAATATTAATCAATAATTAAAGGTGGGGCCAGGTAATGGTTAAAGATTCTAGGCCAGCGATACCTAAAACGGTACCAACTAGCTTCATAATGGCAAAAATAGAAAAAATAACAAAAATACCTAAAACAGAATAAGTCATTTCGTTTTTGGCTTGTTCAAATTTTTTAGGATCACCATCAGCACCAATTAAATGATAGCCAGCAAAAATTAAATGCCAAAAAAAGTAAATAATACCAACGATAAAAAATAAAGAAACAACAGTGGAAAGAACGTTGTTGGTATAACCAGTTGGATCGGAGCTGGAAGTACAATCGTTGAGAACTGGATTACAAATCATATTTTTATAGTCCCATCCCACGGAACATAGAATTAATATCTAACACATTGGAAATACCTAAAAGAGTGGCTAATAAAGTGCCAATACCAATAGCAATCACTATTAAAGTTAAACCTAAAACGGCTTCGGTGAGACGTTTGCGGGTAGCTTCCATAGTTTTTTCATCACCTTGGGAAGAAATAAAAGCAAAACCGGCAAAAATAATTTGGGCAATAAAAAAGAGAACGCCGATAATGGTTAAAACACCAACCAGCTGGCCGGCATATGTTTCAAATTTGGTCGTAGCATCGGCATTATTTGAAACGGGAATACCTGGACCGGTAATTTTGTAAGCTAAAAGTTTATTTGGGTCCATAAATAATTGGATTTAAAATGTCGATTCCGGTTAATCGACCAACTAAACCGGCAATAATAAAAGCACCAGCAACGATAACTAAACCTAAAATACTTTGAGTGACCATATCGGAGGCTTGTTGAAATTTTTTGGGATCACCTTGGGCGGATAAATAAAGATAACCAGCAGAAATTAGACGAACAATTAGAACTATGCCAGCAATGACTCCGGCCAATTTAAAAATATTACTTAAAAATAAAAAAAACCCTTCACCAGCATTACCAGTATATGTAGTGGGGTTGCCGATATTTCCTAGGATTCCGAGCATATTTTTATAAAATTTTGATTCCAGTAATAACTTGAACTAATTGAATTATAAAGTAAGCGCTAAAAATAACCAAGAAGCCAATCAGAGCGGAGGTTAAAGTTTCTTGGGCGGCAGCCATTTTTTTTTGGTCACCGTCACCGGCAGCGGCAATATAAGAAACGCCACCAAAAAGAATTAGAGCGACTAAAATAAGGCCGGCAACAGTGAGACTGTTTTTGACAATAATCGTGACAAGACTGCCAATATTTGGATAATTTGTTTTTATATTTTGACCTAAAGCGTCACCTATATTCATTACTAGTTTGATTATAGCGCAATGGTGCTATAATACGCCACAATGAGAAACACAACTGCCCATATTGCTGGTGTTTTGATACTAATTTATAGCCTTAGTTTAGGCGTAATTCCTGCAAATGCGGCGAGCGGTTACACCAACAATATTATTGAGGGTGCAGTGAGAAGTGGGGTGTCGAGTGAAACGATTGCTTTGTTATTACTTTTGCCATTGGTGGCGACCTTGGTGTCGGTGATGCATTATGTGGTGGGAGTGTCGGGTTATGGAATTTTTATGCCAACGATGATGGCGGTGGTATTTATGAATACAGGAATTGGGGGAGGACTAATTTTGTTTGCAGGAATTTTGGGAATATCAGTACTAAGTAATTTAATATTGAGAAAATTGAAATTACATTTTTGGCCGGCCCGATCGATGGGATTGATGATGATTGCCTTGGTGGTGTTTGGACTAATGATGGCGTCAACTTATTTTAAATTGGTGGATATCAAGGGAATTTCGATTTATCCAATTTTGTTTATGATATTGCTGGTTGAAGAATTTTCCCGCACCCAATTTGCTAAAAGTAAAAAAGAAGCGGTGGCCTTGACTTTTGGAACTTTGTTTTTGGCAATTTTGGGAGCGGTGGTGTTACGAGCGCCAGGGGTGCAAAGACAGGTGTTGGGGTATCCCGAGTTGACGATATTGATAGTAGTGGTGATAAATATATTGGTGGGAAATTATAAGGGAATACGGTTAACAGAAATAAAAAGATTTAAAAATGCGATACGTAAAAAATAATATCGACAAAAAATTTTAGCTACCATTTTTTAAAAATAGTCAATGCTGCGCGTTGAAATATTTTTAAAAAAGATAGCGGCAAACTTTTTGTCAAATACAAAATATATGTTTGGAATAAATTTAAAACAATATAGACAATTTCTCACTAAAAATGAGAGAAATGGAGTGTACTTGAGAAAAAATTCGGCTGAAGGTAGGGCAATTGCGGATAGTAAATATAGAACTAAAAAGATGGTGGAAAAAGCGGAAGTGGGGGTGCCAAAATTGATGGCCCGATTTAGAACCAGACAAAAATTAGCGAGATTTGATTGGGGAAAATTGGAGGGAAATTTTGTGGTAAAGCCAGTGTCGGGTTATGGGGGAGAAGGGATACTTATAATCAGAAAGAAAGTTAACAGTTCACAGTTACGAGTTACGAGTTTTCAAATGATGAACGGGGAGCAGATTACAGCAGAGGAATTGACGGCTCATTGTCGGGAAATATTGGCGGGTAAATATAGTATGCATGGAACGCCAGATGCGGTATTGGTGGAAGAAAGAATTAAAATTCACCCGATGTTTTTGAATTTGACTAAATCGGGAACGCCTGATGTACGGGTAATTGTGTACAACAAAGTACCGGTAATGGCGATGTTTAGAATCCCCACCGAGGCTAGTGGCGGTAAGGCAAATTTGCAACAGGGGGCGTATGGTTTGGGAATTGATTTGGCGACAGGAATTACTACTTTTGGAATTGTGGGTAAGAGTACTGAAATAAAAAAGATATATGATTTTGGGAAGAAAAAAGAAATAAAAGTTAATGGAATTAAAATTCCATTTTGGAAAGAAATTTTGGAAACGGCGGTAAAATGCCAACAAGCAATTCCGGGATTGGGGTTTTTGGGAGTGGATGTGGTACTCGACAAAGATAAAGGTCCAATGGTGCTAGAAGTTAATGCGCGACCGGGTTTGTCGATTCAAATTTGTAATAAAGCAGGATTGCGTCGCCGAATGGAAAAAGTGGAGGATATTAATATTAAAAATACGGATCAAGCGATTGCGGTGAGTCGTTATTTGTTTGGAGAAAATTTTTCGGATAAAGTTGAAGCTAAACAAAAAACGAAAACAATTGCGCCTTTGGAATCAATTTTGATTAAAATTCCCAAAGGTTTTAAACCTGAAATGCAAAAAAGCCCGATTTTGAGACAAGGTAAACATAGGGTGGTGGAGGTGAGGGCTAAGGTAGATACGGGGGCTTTTCGCTCGTCAATTGATCGAGTGTTGGCAGAAAAATTGGGATTGTTGACAACGGGGCGAGTACTATATTATAGACATTACAAATCAAGCTTGGGAAAACATAAAGATAGACCAGTAGTGGGGGTAACGTTGTGGTTACAAGGAAAAAAGGTGATGACGGCGGTAAATGTGGCAGATAGGGCAAAATTAAGAACAAAATTTTTACTCGGACGTAAGGATTTGGAGGGTTTTTTAATATCGGCTAGGGCAAAATCACCCCCTACCCCCTCTTTGACTAAAGAGGGGAATAAAATTATTAATAAATAATATGAAAAAATTAATTAAAATTTCTCAACATAATTTTTTTCGCTGGCCAATGTGGACCCACGTTGGAGGCTCAAAAATTAGTTTCGAAATTTTTTAATATAATTTTTTAATAATATGAAAAAACAAACAAAGATAGCATTATTTTTTGGAGGGAAGATTAGCCGGCATTTGGTACTGATTAAAAAAGCGGCGAAAAAATTGGGAGTTCATCTTGATTTGGTGTCGTATAACAAGGTTTGTTTTAACACAGAAACATTAAAAGTGGAGTTGCGAGATGGTTTGAATATTAATGATTATGATGTGTTGTTTTTTAGAACAACGGGAAAACATTGGGAAGAAGTGGACTTGATAGTTAATCAGTTAAAAGTTACGAGTTACGAGTTAAAGAAAAAACCAATAATAATTGATCCTATAATTTTGAATGGGAAGCCGTCGATGGCGTGCAAAGCTTATCAAATGTTGGCTTTAAAGGTAGCAGGAATTGAAGTGCCAAAAACAATTTATGGAAGTTTGTGGTTTTTATATGAGACGATGAAAAAATCACCCCCTACCCCCTCTTTGACTAAAGAGGGGAAAAATTTTCAATTTCCAATAATAATAAAAGGATCGGGGGGGGATAGGGGGACACGGGTGTTTAAGGCGGATAATATCGAAGAGCTAGAAAAGCTAGTACGAGAGCTGCGAAAATCGGAAACAGAGGAAGGCAAGCGATATATGTTGCAAGAATTTATCCCTAATACAGGTGATTATCGAGTTTTGGTTTTGGGTAAAAAAGTGTTGGGGGTAATGAAGAGAAGTTCGCAAAGCTTGGAGGAATTTAAAAATAATTATAGTGCGGGAGGAAAGGTAGAAGTGGCGAGTTTGCCACAAAATATTTTGGATTTGGCGGTAAAAGCGGCTAAGGTATGTGGATTGGCGGTGGCGGGAGTGGATGTGGCTTTTCGTGATAATGATATGAATAAACCGGTGATTTGGGAAGTGAACAAGGGGCCACAGTTTAAAGGTTTTATGCAAGCGACGGGAATAAATGTGCCAGAAGAAATTGTTAAATATTTAGTATCACTAAAAATTAATTAAAATTTTTTGACATAATTTTTTCTCCAGTCAATGCTGCGCGTTGAAATTCCGAAAAAATTACATCTCAAAATTTTTAAATTAATTTCAAAAATTATTTATTATATATAGTATAAAAATATGAATCGACAAATAATCACATTTACAATGTCGCTTAAACAATCACAGTTTGAAGTGGATAGATTGGAGACTGAAGCAACTAAATTGGGAGTACCAGTGAAAAGAGCTTTATATAGGGAATTATCTTTTGATATGAAAAACCCCTCACCCCCCGCCGCTGCGGGGGGAGCTCCCCTTGACAAGGGAGCCAGAGTATTTGTACAAGGGCAAGAAATCACTGGCGAAAATACATTGGGAATGTGGTTTAGGGTGGCGGGAACAGTGTCGGGGAAATATACTGAGGGAAGAAATTTGGCAATACGACTATTACAAAATAATATATTTTGCGCCAATGCAAAAGGATATTTAAATTGGACGAGAATGGGAAAAATTTCCCAACATGGGGTGTTTATTGAAAATGAAATACCAGTAGTACCAACAAAAATTATTTATTCTAGATCTCAGATTGCAGATCTCAGATCTCAGATGGAAAGTGATTGGGGATTCCCTGTTATTGCTAAACATGAAAAAGGGTATCAAGGGAAAAGTGTAAAAAAGTTTGATTCTGGAAAGGCAATGGAAAAATGGGTAAATAAAATTAATGAGAAAAATTTGGGGATGTTTTTGTGGCAAAAATGTTTGCCAACACGATGGGATTTGCGAGTGATTGTGTTGGACGGACGTGCAATTGGAGCAATGAAAAGAACGGCGGTGGGTGAGGAATTTAGATCAAATTTTTCATTAGGTGGGGCGGTAGAAAAATGGGAATTGTCAGAAAGTGATAAAAATTTGGCGGAAAAAGTGGCGAAAGTTTGTGGATTGGATTATTGTGGAGTAGATATTATGAAGGACTTTGAAAACAATTCGTATATTTTGGAAGTGAATAGACAATGTCAGTTTCAGGGATTTGAAAAATCGACAGGAATTAATGTGGCCAAGTTGGTGGTGGAAATGTTTTTGAAAAAAGCATAGAATTTGGTGTGAACAAAATTTGGTTTGGGTTGGTGATTGGATTATTTTTGATAAATCAAGGAGTGGTAAACGCGATTGTGCCAGCTGGTCAATGTGGTTGGTGTGGCAGTAATTGTCAAATATCGACGATGGGACAATTGTGTAATGCTGATAATTTACCACCGGAAGGGAAAGTTTGTGTGGCACAAGGTGGAGGGTGTGTGATTTCGGATGTGGGAGGAACAACAGCTTCTTTGATAACTCCGGGCCCAACTATTGTGATAGCTGGGGAAGGTCAAGCTTGTGGTGGAGTTGCAGGAATAATGTGTGCGTCGGGATTGAAATGTAATAAAGGTCTAGGTCCTGATGCTAGTGGGATTTGTGTAAAAGCAATATCGGGTGATGCTAATGATAGTGGAAAAGTAGATTTGACTGATTTTGATATTTGGAAAAGGGAATATTTGGGAACGATAACAACAAAAACAGCTGATTTTAATAGTGATGGGGTAGTAAATTTGACTGATTTTGATATATGGAAGATTGCGTATTTGGCAGGAACTCCACCAATAGTGGTTTTAGGTTTTGATGATGTACCAAAAAGTTATTGGGCGGTTGACCAAATTATGATTATTCGAGGTAAAAATATTTCGGCGGGTTGTGGAGGTAATAATTATTGTCCTGATACAAATGTAACCCGAGCTCAGGCGGCAGTAATGTTGGTTAAAGCCAAATATGGATCAACATTTACACCACCAGTAGTGGCAAGTACTTTTGCTGATGTACCGAGTAGTCATTGGGCGGCAAGCTGGATTGAAAAATTGGCTACTGATGGAATTTCGGGTGGTTGTAGTGTAGGTAATTTTTGTCCCGATGCGCCGGTGACTCGAGCGCAAATGGCAGTGTTTTTGGTTAAAAATTTTAATTTAACTTTAAATTAGTTAATATAGTGTAATATTTAATTATGAAGAAAGTTTTTAGTTTATTATCGGCAATACTAGTGATTGCGGCAATTGGGGGAGCAGTGTATTTGGTCCAAAAAAATCAAGAAACACGACGTGGAGCAGCAGCGAATGAAACTAGCAGCACAATTTTGCCGAGTACTATTAGTAAAGCGGTGGGAGATACTTTGTTGGTAACAGTGACAATAAATACGGGAAGTACAGCTGATGCAATGTCGGGGGCAGAATTTGAAATAAATTATGATAATACAAAAATTGAATACTTAAATTCTGAAACTCAGAATGGTTTTCAAATGGTTAATTCCACAATTAATAGTGGAAGTAAATTGACATACAAAATGGTTTACTTGGGCTCAGAAATAAAATCGAGCGCAGTGCAAATGGTAAAAATTAATTTTAAAGCTTTGAGTGGAGGAGATCAAAATATAAATTTGTCTAATGTAAAAATACAAATTTCGGGACAGGCAACAACTTGGGACGTAACGACAAATACGTCGAGTACGATTACAGTGGGAGGGGGAGGAGGACCAACTGCGACATCAGCACCAACGCCAACAACAGGAGCGGTTTGTGATGCGGCAATTGTAGCGACTTTTAATTTTGATGATGTACCGAGTAGTCATTGGGCGATTGATCAAATTAGAAATGTTAGAAGTAATGGTATTACTGCCGGTTGTGGAGGTAACAATTATTGTCCTGATACTTCGGTTACTCGAGCTCAGGCAGCAGTAATGTTGGTCAAAGCCAAATATGGATCAGATTATGTACCACCAGTGGTGGCGAGTACTTTTGCTGACGTACCCAGCACTCATTGGGCAGCGAGTTTTATTGAAAAACTAGCAGCTGATGGAGTAACGGCGGGTTGTAGTGTGGGTAATTTTTGTCCAGATGGGGTAGTGTCCCGAGCACAGGTGGCGGTAATGTTGGTTAGATATAAATATGGCAGTACGTATACACCTCCGGCAGCAACTGGAGTCTTTTCGGATGTCCCAGTTGATTTTTGGGCAGCAAGCTGGATTGAAAAATTAGCAGCTGATGGAGTGTCGGCTGGTTGTACTGAAGGAAGATTTTGCCCTAATGCTCCGGTAACTCGTGCACAAATGGCCGTGTTGTTGGTTAAAAATTTTAATATAGCTTTAAAATGTGTGGCGATAGTGCCACCAACGGTATCACCGGTGCCAAGTGTGATAGAAACTTTGGCTAAAGAGGGAGAATTGTGTGGTGGAATTGCAGGGAAATTGTGTGAACCAGATTTGATGTGTGATATGTCGGCCAATCCGGCAGTACCTGATGGGGCGGGAATTTGTATTAAACCTGTTGCGGGGGCGGGAATGGTTTTGAATTACAAAATGTCTTTTTCGAATATTAAACCGGCGGATAATAAGTGTTTAGTTGATTGGCCGATACAAATTAAAGTAACTGGTCCAACTCAAACAAATATTTATACTGGAATAATACCGAATTCTAAAATTGTGGTAGGTGATAAATTGGTGTTTGGGGGAAGTTTGAATTTGGTGGGAACAAAACCATTTACAGAAACTAGTGGAGTGGCAGTATTTATTTCGGGACCAAAACATTTGCAAATGAAATATGGTAAAGATTTGCAAACAACTTCTTATGGTAAAGCTGGAGGTGAATTGACACTAACCAATGGAGCAACCCCAGTTTATGATTTTTCGGGATACCCATTACTGGCCGGGGATGTAGTGGCCAATGATTCGCAAGATAAACAAGACGGAGTGATTAATGGTGTTGATTTTGCCTACATTAAGTCAAAATCGTTGGTTCATGAGACAGTGGATGAAGAATTGCAAGGTAAACCTGAAGGATATTTGAAAGGTGATTTGGATGGAAACTGTCAAATAAATTCAAACGATGTCTATATATTAAAGATGTCGTTACAAGAAAAACAAAGTGAGTTGTATTAAAAAATGAAACCAGTAATATTATCTTTTTTATTGGTAGTGGTATTGTTGTTGGGAATTGCCTGGATGAATAATAAATATAGTAACGTGAGAACTTTGTATTTTGATCCGAGTGTGGCGGTGGGAGTGGGAAAAACAGCAGAGGTAAATTTGATGGTAAATGATTTTTTGAAACCAGTGACAGAATTTAGCGCTGAATTTACCTACGATAGCACGATTTTAATGATAGAAAAGGTGGAAATAAACAAAGAGGTGTTTGATAAAATGATAGTAAATAATGTGGATCAGTTTGCGGGGAAAATAATAATTAAGGCAAGTAGTAGTAGTCCGGCGGCCAGTTTGAAAAAAGGAGAACAAAAATTGGCGACAATAACAATGAGAGGAATTAAAAAAGGAGAGTTTTCATTTAAAGGTAATGGAGTGAGAGAATTTGGGATATCGGTAAAGTAAATTGTGCGTGATATACTAAATAAATTTTGGGCAATTAGCCCCGCCTGCAGAAGCTATCGCTTCAGCGATTGCGGGCAGGTCAGTTGGTTAGAATTAAAAATTTGGGCAATTAGCTCAGTTGGTTAGAGCACCGTCCTGATAAGACGGGGGTCGATAGTTCGAGTCTATCATTGCCCACAAAAAAATCCCCCTCGTTCCCCCTTTGACGAAAGGGGGATGTAAAATATATTAATGAATAAGTGGTGGTGGATAGTGCCGATATCGTTGCTGGTGGGAATGGGAATAGGTTTTTGGGTGTGGAAATTTTTGCCAATAAATACAAAAAATGAAATATTATCGCCATTGGGAATAATTAACAAGGTTCCAGAAAATAAATTTGAGGTGGTGGGTTTTTTGCCAACATGGATGATTGGGAAGACAAAAATGTATGGCAGTGAATTGACCCAGTTAATTTTTTCGGGAATAGAAGTGAAGGCCGATGGGAGTTTGGTGTGGGATATAAAGAGCAATAAAATAAACAATGATAGTTATATTGAAATAAAAAATAATGTCAAAAAAAGCGGGGGAAAAAATTTAATTTCGATTAAATTGTTTACCGATAAAGATTTGGATATTTTGGTAGCGAGTGATGAGGCAAAACAAAAATTATATGCCGAAGTTAGGGCAATAGTTACTGCGGGTAATTTTGATGGAGTGAATATTGATTTTGAATATATGAGCGACCCCATTAGGATTTTGAAGAGTGATATACAGGCGATGTTTGCCGAAATGAAACAGGCGGGATGGGGGGAAATAAATGTGGATGTGTTTGCTAATACAATTATTAAAGGCGATGAAGAAAGATTGAAGCAATTGGCAGAAACGGTGGATGGAATAATTGTGATGGCGTACGATTTTCATCGACCGGGTTCAGATTTTGCGGGGGCGGTGGCACCAATGGTGGCCGGAGAAGGACAGAGAAGTATTACTGAGATTATTAATAGAATTAATATAGGAAATTTGAATAAAGAAAAATTTATTTTGGCGTACCCACTGTATGGATACCAATGGGAAACGATGAGTGGGGAAATAAATAGCGCGACTATGGCTAATGGATATGGAGTGACAATATTGTATAAAGACGGAATTGGATATACGGGGGGAAGTTTTGATGAGGTGGCAAAAAGTCCATGGTATACATGGACGGAGAAAGAACAAAGATCAAAAGTTATTTATAAAAAAGTGGGCAAAGTTTATAAAAAAACAACACAATATTATACGGTTGATCAATGGCATCAAGCGTATTTGGAAAATGAAGAGAGTTTGAAAATAAAAATTAATGCCGTAAAACAGGAAAAATTGGGAGGGACTGGTTTTTGGGCGTTGGGGTATGAGGGAAAATCAAATTTATTAGAAGAACTAATAAATTTGTAATTATCAATTATAAATTACGAATTACGAATTAAAAAAAACTATTGTGATAAAATCGGGTATGAGACGGCTTTTGAAAGATGGTTTGCATCCTGATGAGTTTTTGGATTTACATATGAGTAGAAATTGTGGAGAAATTGAGCGAAGAGAAGTTCAAGTTAATAATCCGCCAGTTGTTCATGTACCTTTTGAGGGAGATTTTCGGGTGGAAGTATATGAATTGAGGTGTTCTACGCACAATGTTTCGAGCGCAAGATACTATTTACAATTTGGGTTTGGAGATAGAGTTTTGTTTAGGGGATGATAGAATTGGAATATGGATTTAATAAAATATTTGGTGGATTTATTTTTGCATATTGATAAAAATTTGGCGATGGTGATTGCCAATTTTGGGGCGTGGAGTTATGTGATTATGTGGGCAGTGATATTTGTAGAAACGGGACTGGTGATTATGCCGTTTTTACCGGGTGATTCGTTATTGTTTGCGGCGGGAGCATTATCGGCATCTTTAAATGCTTTTAATATTTGGACTTTGTGGATATTGATGGTATTGGCGGCGTTTGTGGGGGATACAGTTAATTATTGGATTGGACATAAAATTGGGGCAAAGGCGTTTGATCCCAATTTTAAGTTACGAGTTTTTAGTTACGAGTTACGAATTGGGAAAATATTAAAACCAGAATATTTGGAAAAAGCGCAGGCGTTTTATGAAAAACATGGGGGGAAAGCAATTGTGTTGGCACGTTTTGTACCGATAGTGCGAACTTTTGCCCCGTTTGTGGCGGGAGTGTCAAAAATGAATTATGGAAAATTTATATCATTTAATTTTTTTGGAGGACTGGCGTGGGTGACCGCTTTTTTGATGGGAGGTTTCTTTTTTGGAAATATACCTATAGTTAAGGAAAACTTTCACTATGTGGCAGTGGGAATAATTTTGGTATCGGTGGTACCGATTGTGTTGGAGATGAGGAAGAAATAAGTAAATTTGGGCTATTGATTTGTAGGTTGCGATTAGGTAGAATATGAACACTTAAATGCTAACGCAACTGTTCGGAAAACAGAAACAACTTTGTAACAAGGAGGGAAAAGCGTCACCTTAGGTACAAATTGTTGTGTTTTTTAACAGCCGATGGCAAATAAGCCTCGGCTTTTTTAGTTCTTTAAAAAAATATTTGTAGGCCTTTATTAAAAATTAAGTGCTAATATCTTGGGCCTGTGGCTTAGTTGGTTATAGCGCTTCATTTGCAATGAAGAGGTCGCGAGTTCGAATCTCGCCAGGTCCACTTTAACAGTTAACAGTTTTAAGTTACGAGTTAACAGTTAAAAACAGAAATAAGAGAATAAGTTTTATTATTTATTCTCTTAAACTGTAAGACAGTCAAGCAATTTAGTTTGACTCTACAAATAGTACATTAACAATTAACCTGAAGAATCTTGGCAACTAATTTGAGTTGCCATGTAATTGTGAAATTTCACTGAAGCAAATGGTGGATGCCTAGGTCGTTAAAGCCGAAGAAGGACGTAGAAGGCGACGATACGCGTTGGGGAGCTGTCAACAAGCGACGATCCAACGAATTCCGAATGTGGCAACACTGGCTATAGAAATATAGCTGAGCCCTCCAATTTATTGGGGAGGCGGGTAAGCCGGGGAAGCGAAACATCCTAGTACCCGGAGGAAAAGAAATCGAAAGAGATTCCGTTAGTAGCGGTGAGCGAAATCGGAAGAGACTAAACCACGCAAGTGGGGTTGAAGGGTTTTGCATAATGTTTTGAAAGAAGAGGAGAAAGTTTTGGAATGGACTATCAAAGAGGGTGAGAATCCCGTATCTGAATTTCAAGTAAAAACAGGCAGAATACCTAAGTACCAGGGTCCACGTGAAATGTCCTGGGAATCGGGGGCGACCAAGCTCCAAGTCTAAATACTTTAACGGACCGATAGTGAACTAGTACCGTGAGGGAAAGGTGAAAAACACCCCAAGTAGGGGAATGAAATAGATCTGAAACCATTTGCTAACAAACAGACAGAGCCTCCAACGCAAGTTGCGGGGTGATGTCGTGCCTATTGAAGAATGAGCCCGGGAGTGATTGTAGTCATCAAGTTTAATCAGCGAAGGCTGAGGAGGCGTAGCGAAAGCGAGTGCGAATAGCGCGAATAGATGGCTGCATTTGACCCGAAGCCGCTCGAGCTAACCTTGAGCAGGTTGAGTGTCGATGAAAGTCGGCAGGAGGACCGAACGGATCAGAGCTGCAAATCTGTCCGATGACTTGAGGTTAGAGGTAATATGCCAATCGAGAGCGGGAATAGCTGGCTCTCTCCGAAATATATATAGGTATAGCGTCTGATGGTGGATTGTGGGGGTAGAGCTACTGGATGAATGTTTTGAGCGCAAGCTCAGGCATTTAACCAAACTCCGAATACCACAATTTCTAGTCAGGCAGTCAGTCCGACCGGGCTAAGCTGGCCGGGCGAGAGGGGAAGACCCCAGACTCTCAATTAAGGCCTCTAAATCTATGCTAAGTGGGAAAGGGAGTGAGGTGCCGTAGACAGACAGGAGGTTGGCTCAGAAGCAGCCATCCTTTAAAGAAAGCGTAATAGCTCACTGTTCGATCCTTCGTAAGAGGGACTGGCACTTCGCGCCGAAAATGTAAGGAGGCTCAAGCATAGTGCCGAAATTGGAGATTTTCATTTCGATTTATCGGAATGGGAGTAGTAGGAGAGCGTTCTAGTGACGGTGAAGGTATACTGAAAAGTGTGCTGGAGTTTCTAGAAGCGAGAATCCGGGCATGAGTAACGAAAGAGAGGTGAGAATCCTCTCCATCGAAATATCCAAGGTTTCCGCAGCTACGTTGTTCGTCTGCGGGTTAGTCGATCCTAAGGTGAGTCCTGAATCAATTGGGAGTAGCCGATGGATAAACGGTTAATATTCCGTTACTTTGATATAGTCGTTATCAGCTAGGGCAGGACGATGTATGGAAGGTAGGGTCCTCGCAAGAGGATTTAAGTATTTAGCCAGAAGAGGTAGGCAAATCCGCCTTTTCGTTATAACGCGAGATACGAATAAAAGTTTTTCGAAAGAAGAGCAATCTTATTGAACCTATGCATCCGAGAAAATTGTCGTAGTCAGATTATATTGAATTCGTACCAAAACCGACACTGGTGGATGAGTCGAGTAGACTAAGATGATTGAAAGACAGATACTTAAGGAACTTGGCAAATTAGCTGGGCGTAAGTTTTCAAGATGCCCTGCCAGGTTTAACAACCTGGTTACAACAAAAGAATGCATGTCGACTGTTTACCACAAACACAGGTCTGTGCAAACCCGTAAGGGGAAGTATACAGGCTGAATTCTGACCGGTGCTAGAAGGTTAAAAAGGCGGGTCTCTCCGATTTATCGGTTAGGCTTGTTTTATAAGCCCTAGTAAACGTCAGCAGTAACTCTAACTGTTCTAAGGTAGCAAAGTCCTTTGTCGGGTAAGTTCCGACGCGTATGAAAGAACCAACGAATGTGCAACTGTCTTAAGTATCTATTCAGTGAAATTGAAAGAGCGGTGAAGATGCCGTTTAACAAATACAGGACAAAAAGACCCCATGAAGCTTTACTGGATCTTTACATTGATGAGGAAATAAATATTGTCGAGCGTAGGAGGGAGCCGCAAGGCGCCAATGGAACACCTCCCTTGTTTATTTCTGAATCTTACCCATATGTGGTTGAACCCACAGGGGAACAGTGTATGGTTGCTAGTTTGCCTGGGGCAGGCACCTGCAAAAAAGTAACGCGGGTACACAAAGGTTGACTTGGTCCGGTTGGAAATCGGACTGTAAGCGCAAAAGCATAAGTCAGCTTGACTGTGAGACATACAAGTCGAAGCCTCGTAAGAGGCGTTCCAACCAATTTTGAGTTTGGAAACAGGGTCGAAAGACGGTTTTAGTGATCCTCGTGACCCATTTGGTATGGGCACGGGCTTACTGGATAAAAGCTACTCTGGGGATAACAGGCTGGTCGCATCCGATAGTTCACATTGACGATGCGGTTCGGCACCTCGATGTCGTCTTGGCGCATCCTGGCCCTGAAGAAGGGGCCAAGGGTTGGTCTGTTCGCCCATTAAAGCGCTGCGTTAGATGGGTTCAGAGCGTCGTGAGACAGCTCGGTCTCTATCCGATGTAATCGTTCGTTTCTTGAGGGAATTCGTCTACAGTACGAGAGGACCTAGACGAGGGAACCGCTGGTGTGCCAGTTGTGCCGTCAGGCGCATTGCTGGGTAGCTACGTCCCTATTAGATAACTGCTGAAAGCATCTCAAGCAGGAAACTGACCCCGAGATAAGGAAACGTAATCCCGTAAGGGATGAGAGATCGCCGGGAGACTACCGGTTAATACTCTGCGTGTGGAAGATCCGTAAGGATTTAAGCTAAGCAGTGGAAAGATCAAAGAAATTCTTAATATCT